>CP058647.1:740000-1040000 GCA_014323545.1 Hyphobacterium sp. CCMP332 | reverse complement strand
TCTTGGATATGAAAAATCGGAGAATTACACTACGGTTTACGATCAAAAAGGGAAAGACATATTGTGGATTGTCACTGCATGCCCGGAATTTGAATTAAAAGCATATGAATGGCGATTTCCATTGTTCGGTACTTTCCCTTACAAGGGATTTTTTGATTTGGATGTGGCATTTCAGGAAGCAGAAAAGATAAAAGAAAAGGGATACGATACCAATATCCGTTCAGTAAGCGGATGGTCTACCTTGGGCTGGTTCAAAGACCCGATTTTATCAAGGATGCTTGAAAAATCCGAAGGCGATCTTGCTAACACAATAATACACGAATTGACTCACTCTGAAATTTTTATAAAAGACGAGATAGATATAAACGAAAATCTCGCAACATTTGTCGGTGATTATGGTGCTTTAAAATATCTAGAGCTGAAATATGGAAAAGATCACCGCATTTACTTTGAATATTTCAATGAACTTGAAGAAGAAAAAGAATTCACAGAATATGTAATTGAAGGTGCAAAGGCTTTGGACTCTTTGTATAATACATTTGATGAAAGTATTGATTCAACAATCAAATCAAGTTTAAAAAGGATATTTATTGATCGTTGGGTAACTGGAATTGACACTTTAAAATTCAAATCGTATAGAGGATTTAGAATCAGGGCGTTAAAAGATTTACCAAATAATACATTTTTTATGTCCTATCTGAGATATAACTCGATGCAAAACTCATTTGAACAGGAATATCTGGCTTCGGAATATCTTTCTTTTCAAGAATACGTTGACACATTAATTAACAGGTATGCTGAAAATTAATTTGGTACGGTTTTTAATGTATATGCTGTATGAGGGCTAAATTCATAATATTCTTATCTGTAGTTCTTTTTTGTGCACTTACTACAATGGCACAAAAGAAAATTACTTCAATTCCTTTTAAAAAAGGAGAAGAATTGAAATTCAGAGTACATTATGGATTGATCAATGCGGGAGAAGCCACTATTACGGTTGACGATAAATTGCATGAAATTGAAAATAATGAATGTTATCAGGTCAATGTATTCGGTAGAACCACAGGGCCCTTTGACTGGGTTTTACGTGTTCGCGATACCTGGAGAACTTTTATTGATAAAAATTCAGTAACGCCAGTAAAATTTTACCGGCATATCGAAGAAGGCAATTATTTTACGGAAGAGACCACTTATTTTGACCCTGATCGCAAAATTGCTACTGTAACTGAAAGAAAAAGGAATGGTTATAAAAAATTCAACAAGGAATACAGCATAGAAGAGTATACTCAAGATTTGATTTCGGGTTTTTATTATATACGGGCTTTGGATTTTAATAATCTGAGTCCCGGAGAATTGATTCCGGTTAATACTTTTTTTGAAGATACTTTTTATAAAGCTGAGGTGAAATATTTAGGCACCGAAGAAATTAAAACCAAATTTGGCAAAAAAAATACGCATGTATTCACGCCAATTATCCCAAATAATGAGCTTTTTGAGAATGGGGCAAATACGATTTTAGTTTATTATTCTGATGATAAAAACAAAATACCATTAAAAATAAAGGCTTCGATGTTCATTGGGGCTATTGAATGTGACTTAAGATCATACAAAGGACTAACCGAAAGACTCTGATTTATATTAATTAACAATTAATTAAATTTGATTCATTTAAATTCTCTTTAGTTTTAAACTTTAAATCAAATACTATCAAAAGCATCAAATTTTTATACTTATTCGTTATTCTTCTCTTATCTGTAAATCTTTCAATTTCAGCTAAGCAAAAAATCAAAGGAAAAATTGAAAATGCCCAGAATGAACAAATCATTCTGTATGAGTTTTTTGGATCTCAAACCTTACCTGTTGATACGGCAGAGATGACATCAGGAGAATTTACATTTGAATATTCTGAAAACATTCCAAGGGGCTTTTACAAAATTGGATTTGGTCAGGAGGGCGGTAAAATCTTGATTATTGCCGATGAGAATATCGAAATCAAAGGGAAAAAAGGTCAATTGGCGAAAGCAGAAATTCTGAACTCAAAAGAAAATGAGCTATTTATAGAATATCAGAAAATAGTATCAACAAGTAATTCGGGCATACAATCAATAAATCAAAGGGTATCAAAAGCCCGTTCGGATTTTGGGAATAATCAGGAACAGTTTGAAGCAGCGATTAATAAAATAAGGTCAGATTACGATACACTTGTAAAGTGGCAACACATCGAATTTAAAAAATTATACGAGGCGAATCCAAAAACATTCGTTGGAAAGATCAGTAATTATTTTGCAAGAGAAGAAGGAGAGGGCCCTGACCAATATTTGGGATTGAATGAATTGAATGATCCCGAATTGCTTAGAGGAGATATGTTTAAGACAAAATATCTGATTTATTATCAGCAATTTCTTGGTTCAAATTTTCAGGTTTTAAAAAATAAATCCCAGGAAATGATCAGAACAAAGATCGATGGTCCTTCAAAGGAAATTCTATATGCCGCAATAATCGAATCATTTGCACAATCCGACAAAGCATTTGCTGGAAAAATATCTAAAGCCTATCTCAATGAATTTCCAAATTCAGACATAGCTAAAGCTTATTTTTCATCATTTCCTCAGGGGCCACCCGACATTGGAGATGAAGCACCTGATATTTTGCTTGAAAATCCTCAGGGAGAACAAGTTGCATTGTCTTCTTTAAGAGGGCAGGTGGTACTGCTGGATTTTTGGGCTTCCTGGTGTGGACCTTGCCGAAGGGAAAATCCAAACGTAGTCAGGACTTATGAAGAATATAAAGATAAAGGCTTCACCATTTACAGTGTATCTCTGGACAACAGTAAGGACAAATGGGTAAATGCAATTCAAAAAGATAATCTGAGTTGGGAAAGTCATGTTTCAGATTTAAAAGGCTGGCGATCGCAGGCGGCCGCCTTATATGGTGTAAGGGGAATTCCTGCTACATTTTTATTGGATCAGAATGGTGTAATTATTGCAAAAAACCTCAGAGGATCCAGTCTGGAAAATAAGATAAAGGAAATATTAGGAGCAAACTAGTACAGCAATGAGTGACAAATCAAAGCATAAAATTCTGGTGGTTGAGGATGAGTCGGACATAGCAGAAATGCTTGAATACAATCTTGAAAAAGAAGGTTATAAGGTTAAAATCGCCGGAGATGGCAGGGAGGCCGTCGAAGTGGCTGCAAGTTTTATTCCTGATATTGTGCTTCTGGACATTATGATGCCTGTTATGGACGGGGTAGAGGCATGTCGGTTAATGCGCGAAAATCCGGACCTCAATGGCATGTACATTATATTTCTCACTGCCCGGGCAGAAGAATACTCAGAAATAGCTGCCTTTAATGTTGGAGCGGATGACTATATTGTAAAACCAATTAAACCACGGGCTTTGATGAGCCGGATCAAGGCGTTTTTCAGAAGAGAGGTCAAGGACAATAAGAAGAATGAGAAAATCACCATTGGTAAATTGGAAATTGATAAATCCAGCTATTTGGTAAGCATCGATGGACAATCCGTTGTTTTGCCAAAAAAGGAGTTTGAGCTGCTTTATTTTTTAGCTCAGAACCCAAATCAAGTATTTAGCAGAGACGATCTTTTAAAAAATATATGGGGAACCGATGTTTATGTTTTGGCTAGAACCGTTGATGTGCATATTCGAAAAGTAAGAGAGAAAATTGGAAGTGAATACATTTCTACTGTAAAAGGCGTGGGTTATAAATTTGATGAAAATATAAGCTGATGGATGTTAATTCGCGGGCAACAGCTTTCCTGCTTGCGGCGACTATTTCGCTTGTCACCACGGCATTTCTTTCCTTAATTGAAGGGACCTCTAGTGTCGCTTTATTGGTGGCTGGAGCCATTTCCTTTTCCTGTACATTCTTACTCTGTTATCTGACTTTGGAATTTTTAATCTTCAAAGAAATTAAAGATATCCATGAGGTCTTGAATGAATTAAAAAATGAAGAATCATTTGAAGATGAGATCGACCAGGATTCGAGAGCTCAAATAAACCCTTTAAAAAGAATCAATCAGAAAATTAAAAGCTTTGCATCCAATAAGCAGGCTGAAATTGAGGCATTGAAAAGGACCAATCGTTTTAGAAGGGAATTCCTGGCAGATGTATCGCATGAATTAAAGACTCCGATTTTTGCTGCACAAGGATTTATTTACACCCTGCTGGAAGGGGCGGTTGATGATAAAAGAATCAGGATGAAATTCCTGAAAAAGGCTGCAAAAAGTTTAGATGGTCTCGACAGATTGGTGAAAGATCTACTTACTGTTTCTCAAATGGAAATAGGAGCGATTACCATGCAAAAAGAAATATTTGATATTCGGGCCCTGGCTTTTGAAGTACTCGATCAATTGGAAAGAAAAGCCTCAAAACAGGGGACAAATATTGTGATCGATGAAGAAAATAAAAATCCGGTATTTGTGATTGCTGACAAAATGAGGATCAATCAGGTAATTACCAATCTTTTGGAAAATGCTATTAAATACGGCCGGGAAATTGAGGGATTTGTCCAAATAAGTTTTAGAAACAAACAGGATTTTGTTGAAGTGTCCGTAAGGGACAATGGTGCCGGTATTCCTCAGGAACATTTGAATAGAGTATTTGAAAGATTTTTTATGGTAGATAAAAGCCGCAATAAAAACACATCAAAGAAAGGTTCCGGACTCGGTCTTTCAATTGTAAAGCATATCATTGAGGCCCACGGATCTGAAATTCAAGTGGAAAGTAAACTGGGAATTGGAACAGTTTTTACTTTTAATCTGGAAAAAGCGCTAAAAGAGAAAGTCAAAAAAGAGAGTGTCGAAGAGATTTAAATTAGCCGATTCAATTGTATTTGAGAATGATCATTATTTTATAATAAATAAACCAATATCCTATTCGGTATTGGACGATCGCTCTGACTCCAATTTACCCTCCTTACTTGAACTTGCAAAAGAGTACAATTCAAATGCCCAGGTCTGTCATCGATTGGATAAGGAAACGAGTGGAATTCTGGTTTTTTCTAAATCGGCGGACGCGTATAAAAATCTTGCTTTACAATTGGAGCACAGAGAGGTTGCGAAAATATATCATGCCATTGTTCATGGAAGACATAAATTTGAAGAAAGAGTTGTAGAACTTAATTTGAGCCATTCATCCGGGATAACTAAAGTTGACAAGGCAGGTAAATTTTCCTCCACCATCATTGAGACTATTTCAGTACTTCATCAATTTACACTTGTAGAATGCATGCCGCTTACCGGACGAACCCATCAAATTCGCGCACATTTAGCATATTTAGATGCACCAATAGTCGGGGATGAAAAATATGGAGGCCAGGCCTTTTATTTGTCTTCAATCAAAAAGAAATTCTCCATTGGAAAATACGATGAAGAAAAACCGCTTTTAGCCAGAACAGCATTACATGCGTTTAAAATCAAGTTCATGGATTTAGATCGAAAGGATATTCTTGCTGAGGCTCCCTATCCCAAAGATTTCCAGGCCAGTTTGAAGCAGTTACTAAAGTCAAAATAAATTGAATTTATTCTTGAATTGTGGTTTTGGTTTTAATTAAAATGTCCCTACATTTGCACTCCGTTTTTTCGAAACGCGTAAATTTATTCGAGATTTGAATACTTTAAGTTACACAACGAAGTCACAGAGAAAAGAAGATGTCCAAAAGGATTGGGTCATTGTAGACGCTGATTCCCAGGTACTAGGAAGACTTGCTTCAAAAGTTGCCTCAATTATCAGAGGTAAGCACAAAGCGAGCTTCACACCGCATATAGATGGTGGTGATAATGTGATTGTGATCAATGCTGAAAAAATCAGATTGACCGGAAAGAAATTAGAAGATAAACAATACATCCGACACACTGGTTATCCGGGTGGACAGAGGATAAGTACTCCAAAAACTGTTTTGGCAAAAACGCCTGAAAAGGTTGTAGAACGAGCGGTGAGGGGAATGCTTCCTAAGAATAAATTGGGTCGCAAGATGTTTACCAATCTTTATGTGTATGCAGGAACGGAGCATCCGCATGAAGCGCAGAAACCAAAAACATTAGAACTTTAATCTATGAGCGTAATAAACTCACTCGGAAGAAGAAAAACCTCAATTGCCAGAATTTACATGAAAGAAGGCAAGGGGAAAATTGAAGTCAATAACAAAGATTATAAAGAATACTTTCCTACAGAAGTACTTCAATTAATTATCAACCAACCATTTGAACTTACAAATACCAAAGGGAATTACGACCTTCATGTAAATGTAAGAGGAGGTGGATTTAATGGTCAGGCTGAGGCCGTAAGACTCGCAATTTCTAAAGCACTAGTTGAAATTGATGAAGAAAACAGACCATTGTTAAAGAAAGATGGCTTACTTACCAGAGACCCAAGAATGGTTGAAAGAAAGAAATACGGTAAGAGAAAAGCAAGAAGAAGTTTCCAATTCAGTAAACGTTAATTCTTAAATGAAGGAAGTAACATATAAAGAACTTTTAGATGCAGGTGTACACTTTGGTCACCTGACAAGAAAATGGAATCCAAAAATGGCTCCGTACATTTTCATGGAGAGAAATGGGATTCATTTAATCGATCTAAATAAAACTCTGGCCAGCATGGAAGCTGCAGCCTTTGCCATAAAAAATGTAGTGAAATCCGGAAGGAAAGTAATGTTTGTAGCTACTAAAAAACAGGCACAGGACGTCGTTGAAACTGAAGCCAAAAGACTTAAAATGCCATACGTTACAGAAAGATGGTTAGGCGGAATGCTTACCAATTTTGTAACAGTGAGAAAGTCGCTTAAAAAAATGCAATCGATTGAAAAGCTCATGAAAGATGAAGCGTTTGAAAATCTTGCGAAAAGAGAGCGATTGATGAAAACCAGGGAGAAGGAAAAACTTAAAAGAGTTTTAGGTGGTATAGAAGATGTCACAAGACTTCCGGCAGCACTTTTTATAATTGATGTTAAGAAAGAGCATATTGCCGTAGCCGAAGCTCAGAAATTAAACATCCCGGTATTTGCAATGGTCGATACCAATTCGGATCCGGATGTGGCTGATTTTCCAATTCCTGCCAATGACGATGCTTTTAAATCTATCAATCTTATCATTTCTTACATAGCTTCTGCAATTGAAGATGGTTTGGATGAAAGAAAGAAAGAACGTGAGGAGCAAAAACTCAAGGAAGAGGAAGAGCAGAAGATAAAAGAGGATAAAGGCGAAGAAGTTGTTGAAGAAAAAGAATCAACAGCGAAAGAGTCTTAAACAAACCCTTGAAAATTCATAATAAGAAATTAAAACATTGGGTTTCGCGACTCAATGTTTTTTTGTTTAAATCATAAAAATTTAAAAAATGTCAGTTAGCGCTAAAGAAGTTAATGAATTAAGAAAAGCAACAGGTGCAGGGATGATGGACTGCAAGAAAGCACTTGTTGAATCAAATGGCGATTTTGATGCCGCAGTAGAAATATTAAGAAAGAAAGGGCAAAAAGTTGCAGCGAAAAGGGCCGATAAGGAATCTTCTGAAGGTTCGGTTTTTGTCAGCACCAGTTCGGATGGAAGCGAAGGTTTTATGATAGCCTTGAACTGCGAAACGGATTTTGTCGCAAAAAATGAAGAGTACGTAAAGCTCGGCGAAAACATCATCAATAAGGTCGCCTCTGAAAAGCCATCAAGTGTTGAAGAAATCATGGCTTTAAGCATTGGGGGTAGATCAGTCAATGAACATATTACTGACATGATTGGTAAAATCGGTGAGAAAATAGAGATCAGTGCCTTTGAACATGTAAAAGGAGAGAAGGTAGTGCCCTATATTCACCTGGGCAGCAAACTCGGTGTTTTAGTAGCTATGGAAAATACAAATGGCGCATCTGTTGAAGATGCTGCCAAGGATGTAGCTATGCAAATTGCTGCTATGAATCCGGTTGCTTTGGATAAAGACGGTGTTGATGCTGAAATTATTCAAAAAGAAATTGAAATCGGTAAAGAACAAGCCAAGGCCGAAGGTAAACCAGATAACTTATTGGAAAAAATTGCCATGGGTAAGCTCAATAAGTTTTACAAAGAAAATACGCTTTTAAACCAGGATTTTGTGAAAGATGGAAGCATGTCTGTTTCCAAATATCTTGATTCAGTTTCGAAAGGTTTAACTGTAACCGATTTTAAAAGAGTCTCAATCGGTTAATAATTTTTTGCTTAATGAAAAGCCTCTTATTATCGAAATTGTTCGTATAAGGGGCTTTTTTAATGGATCATTGATTTTCGCAGTTGATAGCCATCACTGCTGGGATTAAACAAAGGAATGATAATATCATTCTTAACTTTTGCTTTGAATTCAGCTTTTCCTCTCAAAACCATTTCCTTCCCATCTCTGAAAATTTCTATTTTCACCCTGTTTTCATTTCTAAAACCCCCTTTGGCCGGTAGAATTATTTCATTTAAATCAAATGTACTTATCTGTGTGTCATTATTAATGGATAAGATTATATCACCCTTTTCAAGGCCTACATTATTTTTTCCGGCTGAGGTGCAAACGTATTTTTCAATTTCAGGGAAATAGGTGAGATGTCCTCTTTTCATAAAGGATTTATGAATTTCTCCTTTTCTAAAAAATTGCCAGTCGATCAACTCAAAATAACTTTTTAAATGAAACTGATCGATTCCCAATACATATTTTTCCAATACAATTTTAAAATCCTTGCTGTGACCTTTTGCAATTAGACTTATAAAACGATCCGTTGGAAAAGCATCACTCTCATATGTTTTGTGAATATTTAAATATTCCTGAAGTAAGCCATTGTATCCATTGGATTCATTCAATAATACAATATCCATTATAAGTGCTGCGATTACTCCCCGATTACTTAAAACATCATAGGCCTTTAGATTATTCTTAATCTGAATTTTTCCTGATTGTGAACTAAAATCTTTCCCCAATTGAATCAAACTGTAACTGGGTTCTTTCAGACTCCTGCTGACTTTTTTTTGAATCGTTTGGGTGAAATAAGACTCTGAAATCAATTTATTTTTAATCAGACATATCAAGGACAGGTATTCGGTTACAGCTTCATAATACCAAAGGTGGATAGAGTGCTTGCCATTTTTAGGATCGAGATAGGCCCAGCTTGAATCATGACTGTGTATGGGGCTCAACCATCTGAATAATTGCCACATGCTGTTTTCTATAATTATGGTTTTTTGCTGGTATTCATCAAATGACTTGTCGACCATTACAGTTATGGAATTTTTGTAAACCGCCGAAACAGGAAGTTTATTTGATCTATCAAGGGATGCTTCCGAAATATTGAATTCAAAATTTTGCGGTAAATTCTTTCCCGTAGTTTTTTTAAAAGCCAGTACTATTTGTTCAATAATTGATTGAATTTCAAATTCATCTAATTTATTGAATCGACCAAGTAGATTTATGTGAAAGTCAATTGAGTCACTAATGGTTAATTGTTTGGCATAAGTACTGTATATAAACTCATCTATATCCAGGTACTCTTCAAAGTCAATTCTCTCAATAGTGGAACTGTCTTTAGAAATATCATCTTTAATGGCTATTCTATGACTTAACTCCGGTTTATCAAGAAAGGGATAAAAGAGGCTCGGGTAGATTAGTGCGCTCTTACCTGAAATAATTGTACTACGCAATGGCAGATTAATATATTCAGGAAATTTAGAGGCATCAATAAAGTATTCCCAAAAGGCAACCTTTTCTTGAGGAATAAACCTATCATCTGAGCTATTTACCTTAATTCTTTGATTGTTTGAATCGTAGGCTTTTGGCTTTGAAATAAAGGAGTGTTTTAAAAGTGGGAAATAGCAAAGTCTGGAATAGCGTCTGAATTGAATGGGGTCATTGCGAAATCCCTCAGGTGGAATGTAAGTGGCCTTGAATTTCGAACCCCTTGCATTGCTGAGGTTAACTTTTAGTTCATCGAATTGTGAATGCGCACTTTCAATCAAGAATAAACTCAATAATATTGTGCAAAGGACAAATAATACTTTTGTATTTGTCTTGAAAAGTGTCATTTAAGGATTCTATTCAGAACTAATGGTCACACCTTTCAAATGTATAGTTTTTTCTTTGTCTTTGGCCTTGAGTGGGATTAAATAATGAGAATAGTTTTTACCCTTTTCAGTTTTTTTATGAAGCGACCCATTAAAAATTGCTTCGGGGATAAAATCGAGATCTTTTATAAATTCCAATTCACTATTGCTGTCCAATGTATATAATTTTCGCTCTGATTTATACTTATTTAACAAATACGATTGGTTTTCGATATAGTCGTGATAGAACAACCAGGAGCCACCGGCTTTGCTTAAAATGATTTCATCAAACTGACGTTTTTCTTTATCGACCTGAATTAATTTTTGTTTATCTGGAAGATATACGTAAATGTCATTTTGCGTTGCAAAAAGGTCTATATCAATTTGTTTTTTTCTTTGTGAAAACGGGTAATAAATCAATGAATTATCCTGCTTAGTTAGCTGGAGAGCAAATTCTTTTTTAGTCTGCGAACTTTTTACAATTTGAAATTCACCCCTATTCAATGGCAGAGAATAATAGGCCAGTTTTTCATATGCCATGTTGCTGTTATTACCGGCATACATTCCATTTATAAAAAGGTTGTTGTTTCGAATCAAACAATTAATGGTTTGATTTTCACTTACTAAATAAAAAGAGGAATCATCTTCCGGTATGATTTTTTCAACTTTCCAATCTGTAAAAATGGAATCTACGATCAGATTTTCTTTATTGTAGAGAATTACCAGACTTTGTTTTTGAAAAGATGAATTGACCAGCCCGATTGAAAAGTTCTTTGAGATAAAACTGAAATTTTCCAGTTTGTAATTTTCATGTGAGAACACAAGATTATCTTCCGGATTTTCATTTTTTGAACTTCCGGCAAAAGTGAATGATGTTAGTATCAGGCCAAGACTTAAGAGTAAAAGTGATTTACGCATATAATCGATCGTAGGTAATAATTTCAATTTCGAATGAAAAGTTCAGATTCCATCTCAATTTTCTAATAAATAAATTTTCCCTTCATAATAATTCATTTACCTTTTACTAAAAAAATTTGAAAAGATGAATTAAAACCTATGGTTTTTAAATAGAAAATTCAGATATTACTGAATTGTATAACAACAAACAATAATTATTTTTTCTGCTGCATGCCTTTTGAAAAGCAACAAACAATTTCTGACCAGCTTTTTCAGTTAATTGATAATCTGAACGACAGCATTATTATCATTGACCTCAACGGAGAGGTATTGTATTGGAATAAAGGTGCAGAAAATATCTTTGCGATTCCACGTGAAGAAATGATAGGCAAAAGAGTTGAGGAAAGAAATCCCGATTTTAAAATTGAGAAGATAGCTGAGCGTTTACAGGAAGGTGAAATTTCAGAACTGCGATTAGACTGGAAACTCGAAAGAAGTGATGGGAAGGTGCTCTGGCTGGATGTCTTACTGACTCCAATGTTTGATGAGTACAACAAAGTGATTGCCATAGCAGGAGTATCCAAGGATATAACAGATCGCAAAAAAAATGAATTATTGCTAAATCGTTTAAATGAGGATTTACATCTTGCAGTAGACACTGCTGAATTGGGGATTTGGGAGATGGATCCTGAAACCAATAGAATAATTTGGAATGATGTGCTTTTAGATATCTATGGTATCAGTAGGGAGCAATTTGAGATAGATTATAATTTTTGGACCACACTTGTATTTCCCGAAGACTATGAATTGGCTTTGCAAGCCATGGGAAAAGTATTTCAGGGAGAGGAAGTTTTTAATATCGAGTTTCGCATAAAAAGACCGGACGGAGAAGTGAGATGGATCAATGGAAGTGCAAGGCCAATAAATGATGAAAAAGGAAGACTTGTAAAGATTATAGGAATTAATAGGGATTACACTGACATCAAAAGTCATCAAATATCACTTTCAGAAAAAAACGCTCAATTAAAGCAGGTCAATGAGGAAATGGATTATTTTGTTTACAGCACCTCACACAATTTAAGATCTCCATTGTCATCAACCTTGGGAATTGTAAATCTGTTACGGCACGATATTGACAATGAAACAAAATTGGCTTATCTGGAATTGATTGAAAAATCAATTGTAAGACTGGATGAAACCATCAGGGAAATAACGGATTATTTTCAAAACACCAGAAGTCCCATAGGAGTCAGGCAGGTCGATATCGAAGATATAATAGTAACCATCGAAAAAGATCTTGAAATGACATCCTTCGGTGAAAAAAATATTTTAAAGAAGAAAATAAATCTTGACAAACAAATAAGTGGCGATCCTATACGGATGAGGATTATCCTGTTAAACTTGATTTCCAATGCCTTTAAGTATAGCAAGAAAAGCGAAAGGATATGTCATTTTGAATGTACAGTCAAAAATAACAAACTGCAATTTATCATCGAAGACGAAGGTATTGGAATTCCAAAAGAAGAACTACAGAATATTTTTAAAATGTTTTACCGTGCTTCCAATTTTAGTTCGGGATCAGGATTGGGATTGTATATCGTCAAACACTCGGTGGAAAAGCTAAAGGGTAAGATAAAAGTAGAATCTGAATTGGGGAAAGGTTCCAGATTTACTATCGAAATTCCAATTAAATCAGTTTAATTCTTAACCTATATTATTTGGCATTCAACTAACACAATTGTGTGGTTGACTAATTAATTATTGAAAATGGTATTCAGAATTAAGTGGACTGAGTGCACCGAAGCTTGAGCTAGTAGAACTAGAAATGAATTAAGTCGAATATTGAAATAAAAGCTTGCCTTCTTTGCTTTCGCGTAGCTTTAGCGAAGCAAAGCGCCCTAAAGGGCTATGGCAAGCGAAGGTGGAGCCGGTGGGAGTCGAACCCACGTCCAGACAAGGAAATCCAAGGCCGTCTACATACATAGTTGTCAATTTAGTTTTACCATAAACCCGGATGACAACCTCCTAGTTTATGGCTAGTTGCGATATTTTCGCACTGACTTGGCAACATGGGTCAGCACTAGTCTTGCGTTTCGACACCCCAAAATCCCGCCAGCAAGGCGTAGGCAGGTGAGATGTGGCCTGATTCTGGTTTATTGCCAAAATCAATTAAGCCTCTATTCTGAATTCAATTCAGAATTAGGCGGCCATGGCGTAATTAGATTCGCCAAGTAAAAATCGAGTATATTGATTGCGGATGTACACTCTTCACCCGGTATGCAAGCATTGCATTTTGCCTTCCTGTCAAAACCGGTCGGCCCCAAAATATCAAAGAACTTTGCAAAGGTATGTAATTTGTTTTTCCCTAAGCTGATTTAATCAATTCAAAACTAATACAGCAAAAGTGGAAAAAATGTTCATAATTTATTCAGGCACCTTAGTCCTTTTTACTATTTTCGAAACATGGAAAATTTTGTTGTATCCGCTCGTAAATACCGACCTGTTAATTTCGAAGAAGTTGTCGGACAGGAGCACATAACAACAACCCTAAATAATGCGATTGAGCACAACCATTTAGCGCAGGCACTATTGTTTTGCGGACCCAGAGGTGTGGGTAAAACTACCTGTGCAAGAATCCTCGCCAGATTAATTAATGACTTTGAT
Organism: Hyphobacterium sp. CCMP332; assembly: GCA_014323545.1. Classification (NCBI taxonomy): domain Bacteria; kingdom Pseudomonadati; phylum Pseudomonadota; class Alphaproteobacteria; order Maricaulales; family Maricaulaceae; genus Hyphobacterium; species Hyphobacterium sp. CCMP332. The sequence goes on along the minus strand of CP058647.1, from coordinate 1,026,387 downwards.
GAAAAAGGAGGGGAGGGAAATAGTACAGCATTGAATATTTATGAACTCGATGCCGCTTCCAATAATTCTGTTGATGATATTCGGAATTTAATCGATCAGGTTCGCTACCCACCTCAATTTGGAAAATACAAAGTTTACATCATTGATGAGGTTCACATGCTTAGCTCTCAGGCATTTAATGCATTTCTTAAAACGCTTGAAGAACCACCGCCCTATGCCATATTTATTTTAGCTACTACTGAAAAGCACAAAGTACTTCCAACTATATTATCAAGATGTCAGATTTTTGATTTCAACAGAATTGGAGTTAGTGATATTTCCGGGCATCTTCAAAATATTGCTGATAAAGAGAAAGTAAGCGCTGATGCAGAGGCATTGCATCTGATCGCTCAAAAAGCAGATGGTGCACTTCGTGATGCACTTTCATTGTTTGATCTTATGGTGACCTATTCATCTGATAGCAAAATATCCTATCAGGATGTGGTTTCTAATTTACATATTCTGGATTATGACTATTATTTTAAGATTACAGATGATATTTTAAGCTCGAATGTTGCTGGAATCCTCACTTCATTTGATGAAATCCTAAAAAAAGGATTTGATGAACATAATTTTATCCTTGGCCTTAGCGAACATTTTAGAAATCTGATAATGGCTCGAGATAAAAATACCATTTCCTTGCTTGATGTCACCGAAAAGCTCGCTGAAACCTATAAATCGCAAGGTCAAAAGGCCGATTATTCATTTCTAATGACAGCCCTTCACCTGGGCAATCAATGTGATCTAAATTTTAAATCTGCCAAAAACCAGAGATTGCATGTGGAAGTAGCGCTAATGAAGATGGCGCACATTCCGTTTCTACTTGATGGAGAGGCTTTGAAAGAAGAAGCCTCAAAAAAAAAAGTCCTGAGTCTAAGCCAGAATTAGACAATTCCTCAAATCAGGTCTTTGAAAATTTCTCTGAGTCTTACGGCAGTGAGCCCGATGAAAAAAACATTGACGAATTTCATTCTGATGATTCCAATTTGATGGAATCTACCAGTGAGAAGGACAAGGAAGATAAAAAGGAAAAGGAAAACAAAATATCGAAGCCTCAAGCACAAGAGAAAGTCAATGTTGAGAAGGAAAACATCCTTGGCTCTAAATCACAAATCAAAGCGAAAATAAAACCTATTGTTAACCTTAATGATTTTAATAACAAGACTGAAAAAGAGGAAGAAGAAGATGATTTCGATTTTGTAGATGAGAATTACACTGATAAGGATATTCGAAAAGCCATAACAGAATACACCAAAGTATTAAAAGCCAAAAATAAAATAGGCGAAGCCAAGCTTCTTCAAAAGGAATTTGAGTTTGAAAAAGGAAAACTTTACATAATAATCGACAGCCCTGTCGATGAAGCCAGATACAATGATATCAAATCGGATTTATTGTTATTTCTCAGAAAAAAGGTAAAAAATAAAAGCCTTCAGATGGAAATAAAACGGATTGAACTTGAAAAAGTAAAGACTGTTTATACTCCTCAGGAAAAGTTTGACTATCTGTCGCAAAAAAACCCCGCCTTGATAGAGCTAAAAAAGAGATTAGGTTTAGAATTTGAGTTTTAAAATCCTAAATTCACGCTCCATTTTGTTAAACACAATATCATTATAAGATGTCAGAAAAAATAACCATATCCAATGGTAAGTTAAACGTACCAGATAATCCTATAGTCCCATTTATAGAAGGTGATGGTACCGGTCCCGATATTTGGGCCTCATCAAAAAGAGTGTTGGATGCTGCTGTGGAAAAAGCCTATAGTGGAAAGCGAAAAATAGATTGGAAAGAAGTTTTCGCTGGAGAGAAATCTTTTAATAAAAACGGATCCTGGCTTCCGGAAGAGACACTAGAAGCATTCCGAACCTATTTAGTTGGTATTAAAGGACCTTTGACAACTCCGGTAGGTGGTGGAATCAGATCACTAAATGTTGCCTTAAGACAGGAATTAGATCTTTATGCTTGCGTAAGGCCGGTAAGATGGTTTGAAGGTGTGCCTTCACCGGTAAAGGATCCAAGCAAAACGGACATGGTCATTTTCAGGGAAAATACCGAAGATATTTACGCCGGTATTGAATACATGCACGGGACTCCGGAGGCTGAAAAAATTAAGAAGTTTTTGAAGGATGAGATGTCTGTAAATAAAATCAGATTCCCGGAGACTTCTTCAATTGGAATAAAACCTGTCTCCAAAGAAGGAACCGAAAGATTGGTAAAAGCAGCCATCGATTACGCTATTGCAGCAAAGAAACCTTCAGTAACTCTGGTGCACAAAGGAAATATTATGAAGTTTACCGAAGGCGCCTTTAAAAAATGGGGCTACGATATTGCTGAAAAAGATTATTCCGATAAGGTATTTACCTGGCAACAATACGATCAGATTGTTGAAAAAGAAGGGAAAAGTGCAGCAGACAAGGCGCAAAAAACAGCCACTGACGCAGGTAAAATATTAATCAAAGATTCAATAGCAGATGCATTTTTGCAACAAATTTTATTGAGACCTTCGGAATACTCAGTTATAGCCACATTGAATCTTAATGGAGATTATGTTTCTGATGCACTTGCTGCCATTGTAGGCGGAATAGGGATTGCACCTGGTGCAAATATCAATTATACCACCGGCGCAGCAATATTTGAAGCAACACATGGAACTGCACCAAAATACGCAGGTCAGGATAAAGTGAATCCCGGTTCTGTGATATTGTCAGGTGCATTGATGTTGGAGTATATGAACTGGAAAGAAGCAGCAGACCTGATTTACGCATCACTTGCAAAAACAATTGCTTCTAAAAAAGTGACTTATGATTTTCATAGATTGATGGAAGGGGCAACACTTCTAAAGTGTTCTGAATTTGGTACTGAAATCATTAAAAATTTATAATTAATACAATCAAGAATTAAAAAAAAGCTCATTGTTAATCAATGAGCTTTCTCATTTTTATATCTCCCTAATATTCGGATCAAACCATGAGGCGTATTTGACATAATTCCTGGCCGTTCTCTCAAATACATCTGACCTTTTACTATCTACATTTTTTAGAAATTTAGCCGGAATTCCTCCAAAAATGGACCCTTCTTTAACAATTGTATCTTCCAAAACAACGGAACCAGCAGCTACAATAGAATTTTGATGGATTATACTGCGGTCCATAACAATTGCCCCCATACCGATCAGAACATCATTTTCAATTTCACAACCGTGTACAATTGCATTGTGGCCTATTGACACTTTATCTCCAAGTATGGTTTGTGTTTTTTTATATGTACAATGCAATACTGCTCCATCTTGAATATTGCATTGTTTCCCAATTCTTATTGAATTTACATCTCCTCTAATGACCACATTGAACCAGATAGAACAATTATCTTCTATTTCTACATCTCCAACTATAGTGCAATTCGGAGCAAGGAAACAATTTTTACCAATTTTAGGAGTTTTTCCCTTTACGGGTAAAATTAATGCCATTTGCGCTTTTTTATTATTTTTGAGTTACAAAACAAAATTGTAGATAATCCTAAGATCGGATTTTAATGAAGAAATGAAAAGACAAGTCCTGAATTTGTCTTGAATCTACTTAAAATTCATTATTACTTAAATTAAGTCTAATAATGTCTGACATGAAACCAGATTATAAACCTGAAGAATACGGTTACGTAAAGGATGGGAAAGTTTTCAGAAAAGCTTTCTTAAAAAATAAGGACCTTGAAATAGGCATTGTCCGCGAAACCAAAGAAAAAAGCATCCAGTATTTTGTCGAACGATTTCTCAGTTTACAAGAAAAAGTTGAAGAATTAGAAAAATCTGTAGATGAAGCCACCAATAAAGGTTCGTTTTTGATGAAACTCCTTCACATGAAGGATAAAATGGCAACCTATAAGGGCATCGGTGATTTTGAAGCATTGATAGAACGTTTGGACAAAATAGAATCCAGGCTTCAGGAGAACATTGCTGAAAACAGAATTAAAAATCTCGAAATCAAGGAGGCACTTTTGAAAGATGCCCTCGCGCTTAAAGACAGTAAAGACTGGGAAGAAACAGCCGAAAAAATGAAAGAGTTGCGCCTTAATTGGGTAAGGACGGGGGCTGTAGTCGAAGATAAACAGGAAGAACTTGAACAGACCTTTCACAACACTGTAAATCATTTTTTTGAGGAAAAGAAGAAATACAATGAACAAAAGAGGAAAATCATTGCAGAAAGGTCAAAACAGTATAAATACTTAATCTCCCAGGTAAGGAAATTAATGTATGAGCAGGATAAGGATGTGATAATTAATAGGATTCAGGGAATTAAGAAAGATTGGGAAAGTATTGGTGAAATTCCGGAAAGGCTGATGAAATCACTGGAAGGTAAATTAGCCAAGAGCATACAAAATCTTAAAAATCCAAAACGAAGGAGACGAATTGGCCAGCATCAGGGAAATAATCGAAGAGATTTTCAAAACAGGCCAAATTATCGCGAAAGAGATAGCAGCCCCCGAAGGCAAGGTTATCAAAGCAATGAAAGGAATGAAGAAGAATTTAAAATACTACACGAACAAAAGTCTAAACTTTTAAGTATGGCGCTAGAACTAAAAGAGTTGCCAATTGACAAAAGTTTACCTTTGGCCAGAGAGCTTCAGGATAAATGGTTAAAATCTGGCAAATCATCAGCTCCTGAAATACGAAGTATTTATAATAAATTCAGGGAAACCATTGCCTTGATCTTTGAAAAAAATCACCTTGAAACTGAAATAAGGAAAAAACATACTGTTTTTTCCGGAAAAAGTAAGACAGAACAAAAAATTATTCGTATATCTACTTTAAAGGAAATGATCAGGAGAGATAAAGGTGAAATAAAATTATTTGAAGATAATCTTAATCAATCCGGGGTCATGGAAAATCAGGATAGACGCAGTCAGGACCTGATTTCTAAACTTAGAGGGCAAAAGTTCCGGTTAAAAATAAAAGAGTCGCTCTTGAATGAAATTGAGTAGAATTAGCGATCATTTTCAAAACAATTTTAAATAACGGAACAAATAAATTTAGCAAGCGTTGCTTAGTTGTAATTAAAATTTATTTTTGCGCTCAAATTTAAAGCCAGCAAAAGAATTACATATGTATTGGACGCTAGAACTTGCTTCTTATCTTGAAGATGCCCCATGGCCTGCAACCAAGGAAGAACTTATTGACTTTTCAATAAGATCAGGTGCACCTATGGAGGTGGTAGAAAACCTTCAGGAACTGGAAGATGATGGCCAACCTTTTGAAAGCATAGAGGAAATATGGCCTGATTACCCAACAAAAGATGACTTTTTCTTCAATGAAGACGAATACTAGCCTGTGTTTTGGCTGAATTAGAAATAATAAACCTAAGCTCCGGTTATGACGATGTCTTAATTAATGAACTGAGCTTATCCACTTCTCATCCCGGTACCTTTTGCATTTTAGGTAAAAATGGATCTGGGAAAACCACTTTATTAAAATGTATTGCTCAACAACAGCCCTATAGAGGATTAATTAAATGGGGAGGAATTGATTTGAAATCAATATCCGTTTCTGAAAGGGCAACAAATATTTCATATCTGCACCAAAAAAATTCAATATCAATTAATTTAAAAGTTAGTGAATTGGTTGTAATGGGCAGATACCGATTCAAATCCGTTTTTGGAAATTACAATTCAGAAGATTATAAAAAAGTTGATTTCTGGTTAGAAAGACTGGGTATACTTAGTTACAGAAATAGTTTTTTTCAGGAATTATCCGGGGGTGAACAGCAATTAGTGTGGATCTGTCAAAGCTTTATACAGGAAACACCGATTATTGTTCTGGATGAACCTACATCTCAACTGGATTTAGAAAACAAAAGAAAAGTTTTTGACCTTATTTCGGAGCAAAGCAAGCAGGATAAACTTGTTGTTCTTGTTACACATGATATAGAATATTTAAAAAATATTAAGGGAAGCTTTATAAATCTAACCTCAGGCGATCTAAGTTTGAAAGAAATCACCGAGGATGAGTTGACAAATCAAAGGGAAATACTCGAAGATCCTAAGCTTTTAAAATAGCTTCCGCCAATAGTAAATCTTCAGGATAGGTTATTTTGATATTCAATCTTCCACCTTCAACCAGATTAACTTCGAATCCCGCATTTTCCCAAACCCCGGCATCATCGGTAAAGGATTTATCTTTAGCGTTTGTGTAAGCTTTTACTATCTTTTTAATATCAAAGGTTTGAGGTGTTTGCATTAATTTATAGTTGTTTCTGTCCCGGGCAAATGACTTATTCCTATTCGTTTCCCTGATAGAGTCTTTTAAGGAAATGGCTGCTACTCCTGAACCTGTTTTTTCCGCGCTTTCATAGCAATCCTCAATAATTTTAAGACTTAGAAATGGTCTTACCGCATCGTGAATTGCAACTATTCCCTCTTGATCATCTATTAAGGCCAGGGCATTTTTTATAGAATCAAATCTGGAAATTCCACCTTTCACCAATGTAATTTGCTGATTTGGTAAATATTCATTCTTAATTTCTTGCCATGAATTAAAATACTCTTCCGGCAAAGTGAGAATGAGATTTATAGAAGAATTAAATGCAATAAATTTTTCAATTGTATGAACAATTATTGGCTTTGAACCAATTTTAATAAATTGTTTTGGTGATTCGGTGCCCATTCTTTGGCCCGTACCTCCCGCTGTAATTATTGCAAAATACACCGTTTAAAATTAGACGATAAGCATAGCATCGCCATAAGCCAGAAAACGATACTTCTCTTTTATGGCTACCTTATATGCTTCTCTGATTTGCTCGTATCCACCAAATGCACAAGCCATCATGTAAAGTGTTGACTCAGGCGTTTGAAAATTGGTCACCATGGCATTGGCAATTTTAAAATCATATGGAGGGAAAATAAATTTATCCGTCCAACCGGCATTGGTCTTTAATCGATTACTGGCCGATACTGAAGATTCAATGGCACGCATTGTTGTAGTACCTACTGCACATACCCTTTTTTTATCTTCTATTGCTTTATTGACAACATTACAGGTATGAACGGGAACTTCAAAATTTTCAGAATCCATTTTGTGTTTGGTCAAATCTTCAACATCAACTTCCCGAAAACTTCCAAGACCTACATGCATCGTAATTGGGACAATATCAATTCCTTTTATTTCAAATCTCTTTACAATTTGCTTAGTAAAGTGTAAACCGGCACTCGGTGCGGCCACCGCTCCCTTATTGGATGCGAATATTGTTTGGAAACGTTCTTTGTCTGTCTCAGAAGCTTCTCTATTTATATATTTTGGAAGAGGAGTAAGGCCCAGGGCGTTAATTGTTTTATAGAATTGTTCATCCTCTCCATCGTAAAGAAAACGTATCGTCCTTCCTCTTGAAGTTGTATTGTCGATCACCTCAGCGACCAATTCTCCTTCACCGAAATACAATTTGTTACCTACTCTTATTTTTCTGGCGGGATCAACTAATACATCCCAAAGTCTGGCTTCCTTGTTTAGTTCTCTTAAAAGGAACACTTCAATTTTGGCACCTGTTTTTTCCTTGTTTCCATATAATCTGGCAGGAAATACTTTAGTATTATTCATTACCATTACGTCACCGTCATCAAAGTAATCCAATATATCTTTGAAGACTTTGTGTTCAATTTTACCAGACTCTTTATGGACAACCATAAGTCGCGACTGATCTCTTTCATCAGCAGGATTTTGAGCAATGAGTTTTTCTGGCAAATCGAATTTAAATTCAGATAATTTCATAAGTATTTTTAAGGAATGAACCCGGTTAAAAAATGAGGTCGCAAATTTAACAAATTGAGTTAATAATTCTATATTTCCGTAATAGGTCAATTCACATGTTTCTATTTCTCCGTTTGAGTTACGAAAGTTTTCGATTTGCCTTTCAGGCTTTGAAGGCCAATTTGCTAAGAACCATTTTGTCTTTGTTAGGGGTTACTATTGGAATTTTTGCCATTATAACGGTATTCACCGTTGTAGATTCATTGGAAAAAAGTGTAAAGGAAAGTCTCAGTTTTTTAGGTGATAAAGTAATTTATATCGAAAAATGGCCCTATGAATTTAAACCAGGTGATCCCTGGTGGGATTTTCTAAAACGCCCCGTTGTTGAAATTGAAGAATTTGATCTTTTGGGAAAGCGTCTTCAAAATTCCAGCGCCATTTCATTTTTTGTAGTGCGTGGATCTGTCAATTCAAAATACAAAAACAGCAGCACTGATGAAGCCGCTTTGCTCGGTGTTACCTTTGAACAAAATAAAGTTTCAGATATACGTATTGATGAGGGACGGTATTTTACTCAAAGAGAAATTGATGCTGCTGTAAACGTGGCCATTATAGGATCAAAAATTAAGGAGCAATTATTTGGCGACCGGGAAGCACTGGGAAAGACCATTAAAGTTGTAAATCGAAAATTCTATGTAATAGGAGTTATGGAAAAACAGGGTGAAAATATCTTAAATGCCCCGAGCAATGATACAAATATTTTTATTCCACTTGGCTCTTTTACGAAAATTTTCAAAATCAAAGGTCGAGGAGGAACCATGCCCAGAATTGCAGTGAAGGGATTTGAAGATGATTTGGGATTAATTGAACTGGAGAATGAAATACGCGGTAACATGCGCAGAATTCGTGGTTTGAAGCCAAAGGAGAAAGACAATTTTGCGATTAACCGTCCTGAAATGCTGGCCAATATAGTAACCTCAGTATTTGATGTAATTGGGATTGGCGGTTGGATTATCGGTGGCTTTTCAATTTTGGTAGGCGGTTTTGGTATTGCCAATATTATGTTTGTATCTGTAAAAGAACGAACTAATCTAATTGGAATTCAAAAATCACTGGGAGCAAAGAATTTCTTTATATTATTTCAATTTTTATTTGAAGCTCTCTTTTTGAGCATAATTGGCGGAGCTGCGGGATTGTTACTGGTTTATCTGGTCACTTTTGCACCAACAGGTGCATTGAATCTCACGCTTTCGTTTAAAAACATAGTCCTCGGCCTGGGAGTAGCGGGAATTGTAGGTGTTTTTTCAGGAATTTTCCCTGCAGTGGTCGCAGCACGGCTTGATCCTGTAATCGCAATTAGGTCAAAGTAAATTAATTTATTCGTATATAATTTCTGCTTCTTTCCTTTAGCAATTGCAAAAGTATTTGCCAGAGATCTTCGTATTGCATTATTTCCAATTCTTCGAAAGCTTCTGCTCTACCTTTAAAGCGTTTGAGTTTCTTTAAATAATTCTGAGATTTTTCTACCGTAACCTTGTAATTAAATCCTGTTTGATGTGCTACCTGCAACAATCGCAAGAAACTTTGCAATCTTTCATTTCCCGAACGACTAATTTGCTTTCCAATATACTTTTTCATCTCATCCATTCTTATGTGCAGCTCTTCAAAGTCATTTTCCTTTAAGAGGTGGAAAAAATGGATTATTAATATGGCAGCATTGTATCCGAACATGTTTTTATTGAATTCCGGGATTTTACCTAAAAAGCTTTGAATTTGAAATTTAGGCTTATGATCCGGTCTTACGAATGCAAAATAACCTTGGTATATGTACCATCTTTCACGGGCCAGTTCTGATTGAATTCTAAAAAATACATTGGATTTGACTTCATCCAATACTTCTCCGGCCTTATTAAAATTCCCGGTGCGCATACAGAGAATGAAATAGTTCTCCATAAATGTAAACCAGTTATTATTATCCTTATTGAAGTATTTAAGGCTTTTCTTAACATGTTTTTTGCCTTCTTCAAATTCCTTGAGATTCAAACAGGCTATGATCTTATTTAAAGCTATTTCAGATCGCTTTGTCTGGAGTACAGAATTAGAATCTTTTGAATAACTTTTCTCTGTGTCATTGCACAATTTTAAAAGTGATTCAAAATCTGAGCTCAAGGCGTAATAATTTGATTTAAGTCTGAATTCTGTTAATAATAAATTCGGTGTATTGTATTTTTTTCTTAAATCTTCAATTTCCTTTACCCAGATTTTGAATTTGTTAACAAATCGTCTTTTATTGACAAGGGATTTTAGAATGTTGCACATCGAGGCGTACAATAAATACTCAGCTCTTTTCTCTGCCGCGCTAATTTTTTCATAGCGAATAACCATGTTGTTGACCGTTTCAAATTTGGATAGGTTTCCGGAATAAGAAATTTGATTTCGCCAAAGGCTATAGGATTCCAAAAGTTCAGCAGTAAAATGATATTTCTCTGCTAATTTTATTGTCCTCATTAACAACCATTCAGCATTTTCTTTATCACCTTCTCGCAGCAATATTTTTATCTGCAAAAGATTTTTTCTTACCTCATACTCTACCTGTGAAAATTGAGGGTGTTTGTCATTGTCATAATTTAAAAAAAAGAGGTTGTGAAAGAGGGCGTCTTTTAATTTTGACCTTAATTTAATGTAATTTTTGTCAGCAGTATCTGTATTAAATATTTTTTGAGCGGCGTGTCTTTCATCTTTGTACTGAGCAGTTTTTAGCCCTGTATAGAGGTCGTGAACCCTGAGATCATCGGATTTTGCATTCTGACTGCTAAGAATAACTGCATTCCTTTTACCCTTTTTTCCTATTATATTAATTAACTGCTGTAAATCCATCTTAATTTTCTGAAAGGTTCAGCCCGAAAATTAGTTAAACATACATTATTTACAAACTTGCTGTTCTATTGCATGGAACTATTGTATATAAGTGTGTTTTTTAAAATATTGATAATCAATTGATTGGAAAAAAATAATGGTTTTTTTCTGATGATAATTTATCAGAAAAGAGGTCAATAAAAAAAGTTATCCACGGTGCAGATAACTTTTCTGGATGATTACTATCGTGTAAACTAAAAAATCGAAATTCTTTCACAGCGATGTGCTGATCCATATTTCAGATGTTAAACTTAACATTTTCTTTCAAATCCACATAAAAATAATTTTGTTTTTTTGAAATTAATTATGGAATGAATTAAATATAAATAGCTGTTTTTCAATGCTGTCGAATATTTTTTGAGACTTTATTGTTGGGGCTTATACTTGCAGTAGATTCGATAAACTTATCCATTCGAATTTATTTGTAATTCTGAATTTGGTTTTTCTTAGCTTTCTTCTTGGGAAATATTTTGGAGGTTTTTTTAAAGTGTCACGTCGTTTGAAACAAAGAATTTTTCTTTTTTTTATTACATGCTTCTTTTTGGTTGTAGGCCAAAACATTCTTGAGGCTCAGAATGAATTAATTCCAAGAAAGAGTTCAAATGGAAAATACGGGTTTATCGATAAGAGCGAATCGTTTATAATCAGCCCTAAATTTGATAAGGCATTTTCGTTTAAGGTAGGAAAGGCCAAAATTATAACCAATGGGAAGTGGGGATTAATAAATATAGATGGTGAGTACATTGTAAAACCTAAGCTTAACTATATCGGCTGGAGCAATGATGGTTATTATCAATGGAACAAAAACAACCTCTCATTAAGTAATAACCTGATCCCTCCAAAGAAGATTTTTTATCATGATGAAAATGGACTCTTGGCATATTTAAAAGATAAACATTGGGGTTTGATTTCAGCATCTGGACGGCTGTTCAAAAATGAATGGGATAGTCTTGAGTATGGCCAAGGTGGGCATTTTGCAGTGTATAGAAACGATAAGAACTGGACCTGGATAGATATAAATAATAAGGCTCCAAAAGAACAATACTATGATGAGGTTATTCCTTTGAGCAATGCCCTGATTGCAGCTAAGAACAGTTCTGAAAGGGCTTATAAACTATTTAATTATGAAGGGACTATACAATCTGATAGTGTTTATAGAATCGTTGAAAGTTTAAATTCGGAATATATAAAAGTAAAAAATCAGATGCTTTGGTATCAGTTGGATTCAAGAGCAAATCCGATAGATGAAAATGGATATGAAGAGATCAGGTATGTAATAGGAAACAATACTATGCAGTATCTACCATCCAGCCCGTGGATTGAGTCAGACGCTGATTTTAAAACAAACAAGAATCTAAATTTTGAAATTAAAAATGAATTGGCAGATGATTTATTCATAATTGAAGAAGGCCCGAATTATTTTATCTGGAATTGTAAATCATTAAAAAAGTTTAATATCTCTGATGGTGATTCAATTGTTTTTAGCAAACCCTATGTTAAAATTTACCATTCAAAAGCTCCTCAATTTCAATTGCTCTCAAAAACGCTTAATATTCTTTCAGATGATATATTGGATTACAAAACAATAAATGAAAGCAATTTAATACTCTATAAAACTAAAAATGAAAAGTGGACCCTAAGGGACTTATCTGCAAATTCTGCAATTGTATCAAACATAGATTCGAGTTTTTTCAAATTTTCTGAAAATGAAATAAAACTATGTCGAAGCGGGAAATACGGAACATTTGATTTAGTTAATAAAAAATGGATTCTCGACCCTGTTTATAAAAATGTAATTAAGATCAACGATACATTGAATTGTAGCCTGGATTCCGATTCTATTAAGTTTTTCGGTAAAACCGGGTTTCTTAATTCAATGGGTCAAATCGATTCGGTAATTTCTGTAAATGATTCGGTAATCGCCTTAAAAAATAAATCAAACAAGTGGACGCTTCACAATTTGAAGTTAAATAAAATAATAAATGAGGAATTCCAAGACATTTCAATAAATGGGCCTTTCTCCATAATTCTTAAAAAGCAAAGTGCTTGGGTATTGTACAATTCCGATAATTGGAAAAAGATATTACTAAATTCTTATGATAGCATAAGCTCATTCCAAAACGGCTATTTTGTAATTAAAAAAAATTCCAAACTAGGCATTATTGATACCAATGGTAATTTTACTTTTCAATTGAGTGATTACTACAATGATCTCTATTCTTATGACACGAAAAGATGGCAGGTTTATAGAAACGGTCTATCCGGAATTGTTGATCATAATGGTGTTTTGAAGATTTCAACCCAGTTCGAGAATTTCGACAGTCAGGTATTCAATTATATCCCATTTAAGTTTCGCTCTAAATGGGGCCTCCTGGATCAAAAAGAAAGATTTATCCTCCAACCTTTAAATGATAGCCTAGAAGTGCTTTCTGAAAATTTTGTTCAGGTTTGGAAAAATCAATTGACTGGGATTAAAAACTTGAATGACAAAACTTTAATACCAATAGAGTTTCAAGCTATTATTCCAACTAAATTCGGTTCGTTTATAGTTAAAAAATCAGATAAATATGGATACTACGACGAAAATGCACAACAGATCAGGCCGGTATCCTATGATGAAATAAAGCAGCTTGATGTCGATCTAATAGCTTTGAAAAAGAACGATTACTGGCAGCTGATTAATTCTAAAGGTGAATTGGTAATTGACAAAAAGTTTGCAGCTATTTACAAATGCAATGACAGACTTTTTTATAAAGAAAAGAAGGCCTGGATTATGAAGTCCCTGGATTAATTTTTTAATATTTTGATCTCTTGACCAATCGACAAAGAGAGATTATTTAATTGATTCCATTCAACAAGTTCCTCCACCTTAACATCGTATTTTTTGGAAATGGAATACAAGGTTTCTCCGGCACTCACAGTGTGAATAAAAGATGTATTTTCGGACTTTAATTCTTGATTTGAATCTGATGTGTTTTTTTCTAAATTTTCCTTAATTGAAATTTCCTCAGCTTCTGTTTCAATATTTTTTTCCACAGGTAATGCGCTAGTATCCTTTTCTAATTTTTTATTTAATGAATCAGTTAAGATCTCGTTTGCTTTGTCTTCAGATAAGTTTACTTCAGGTGTATCTGATTGAATTGACTTAAGCGAATCGCTCTGTTGTTCAATTACTTTAATAGTGTTTTTTACTTTTACATATTCGATTTCTGCATCCTTAGGCATTTTCTTTCTCAAATACAAAATTCTGCCTGTTTTTGGTTCTTCGCCTAATTTAAGCCGGTTTTTTCTTACCAATGATTTTTTCTTAACACCGTATTTTTGAGAAATTTCCCATAAACTTTCTCCTTCTTTAGTTATATGTCTGCTGATTTTACTTCTGCTATTCTTTGGTTGTAGATAATAAACCATATTGGAAACAATTTCTTCGCCAGGAATCATATCGTTGTATTTTAACAATTGGTCTTTGGTAATTCCGCCACGTAAGGCAAGCGTAACCGGACTATCACCTGAATTGGATAAAATTGCTTTCTTATTATTTATTTTCAGAATTATTCTAATGGTAGGATTGACGACGCGTCGATTAGCTATTCTCGTTATTTCCTGCGGATCGCTTTCTTCCAGCTCGATAGTAATGGTCTCAAGATTTTGATTTTTGTTATCGGCGAGTCTGGATTCTCCCGGAATCATTACATAATAGGATTCACGGTAGGATGGAAGTCTGCTTCTGTTTAACCAGATATTATTTTGCTCCAATATATCGAGACTTACAAAATTATTATTGGCGATATCGCTCAATTTCTCTCCGCTATTAACTAATACAGGTCTTAATTCTTCAATTTCAAAAGCAGGCTTTCTTTTTAGAATATCTTCATAAGCAATAATGTGCGCTAGAAATTTCATTACATACCAATAGGTATCTTTGTCTATAGTCATTTTTTCTGCACCAAAAAGAGATTGATCAACAGATCTTTGAGTACCCCCAAGACCCATTTGATATGATTGACAGGTATAAACCCAATTTTTAAGGTAGAAGTAATTTTTTTTCAAATATTTTGCTGCTCCCTTAGTGGAATAAATGATGTGTTTCCGTTCATCGGCATCATTTTCTACAAATAAACCGACTTCTCTGGCTGTAAAATCTTTGAATTGCCAAAAACCGACTGCATTTGAACTTGAAACGGCGTCCGCGCTAAAGCCACTTTCCTGAATGCATAAATATTTAAACTCATCCGGAACACCTTCTTCATAAAATATTTTACTAATGATTGGAAAATATAGATGTGCTTTATCAGCTACTTTCTGAATGTATTTGTCATTTTTATGCAACTCGTCAACGTGATCCTGAAGGATTTTTTGTGCCCCACTCGTAATTTTTAGTTTCATATTTCCCAGTTCCATATGTGATGGAACCTGCGGGATTTGTGAAAAGGACTTACACAAAATAAAAACTAAAACAATAGTTAATGTCTTCTTCATTTTTTTCTTAATATCATCAGGCCGTCTCGAATGGAAAGGAGCACATTTTCTACATTATTATCAGCCTGAACCAAGTCATTGAATTCCTGTAAGGCTTTAGTGCTTTTATCTGCTTTCTGATCGGTTATTTTACCACTCCACAATACATTATCAGCTATAATTAGTCCGTTTTTTGACAGCCTGGGCATGCATAATTCGTAATAATTTTTATAATTGACTTTATCGGCATCAATAAAAATTAAATCAAACTCTTCTTTAAGTTCAGGAATAATTTCAATGGCGTTTCCATTTAAATAATTGACAGAATCGGCAATTCCGGCTTCTTTGAAATATTTTTCCACCATTGCTTTTAATTCAATATTCTTGTCGATAGTATAAATTTTCCCTCCTTCCGCCAATCCCTCTGCCAGGCAAATAGTGGCATAGCCGGTATAGGTTCCTATTTCCAGAATGCGTCTGGGTTTCTGTATTTTTGATATGAAAGAAAGGAAACGACCCTGCACTTTGCCTGAAAGCATCCTGGGCATCATTACTTTTAAATTAGTTTCGCGGTCCAGATTTTTAAGTAAATCACCTTCACTGCTCGTATGCGCATCTATGTAAGTGAGAAGTTCCTGGGAAAATAGTTCCATTTAGTTTTTAGGAAGAAATGTCAGAATATTGAATTTATCTTCAATGAGATATTTATTGGCAATTTCAAGAAGTGTATCTGAATCAATTGTTTTAATTTTTTCAAATATTTCATTTAGGTCTTCAATTCTATCCATATCAATCAGACTACGTCCCATCATGAGCATAAAACTCACGTTATTTTCTTCGGCAATTGCAATTTGACCCATCAGTTGTTCTTTGGCCATGTGCAATTGTTTAATTCCAAGCCTATTTTCTCTTAGTCGTTTCAATTCTTTGAAAATCAGCTTTTTACTTTTTTCCAATTGCGATCTTTCAGTGCTGAAAGAAATATTTAGATGACCTGTGTCGGTATAAGTATTAAGACTTGCATCGATATTATACACCAAACCGTATTTTTCCCTGAGGCTTAAATTCAATCTGGAATTAAGCGCAGGTCCTCCTAAAATATTAATTAGAAGAAAAAGCGGAAGTCTTTCTTCATTTGAGTAGGAGAGTGCTTCCTGTCCTATCACGCAATATGTTTGGCTTATATTTTTTTGTTCCTCCTTGATTTTTACTTCACTTGATAAAAAAGCGGGTCTTTTTGGAAAATTTATTTTTTCAGGAATTTCATTAAAATACTTTTCAAAATATCGCTTAACCAGAATCGGTGAAATACTGCTTACAACACTAATTACCGTTTTATGAGTATTTAAATTTTTCCCAATGAAATTTACAATATCGGACTGGCGAAAATTCTTTATGGTATCAGGATAGCCAAGGATATTATGCGCAAGGGGATGACCTCGGAACAAGAGCTCTTCAAAGTCATCATGGATAGAATCTTCGGGGCTGTCATAATACATACCCATTTCTTCAAGAATGACACTTTTTTCTTTGTTGATTTCTTTTTCGGGGAAAACCGAATGAAATGAGATATCTTTTAATAGTTCTATCGATTTTTCAAAATGACTATCAAGTGTACTGGCGTAAAAACATATTTTCTCTTTGGTAGTGTAAGCATTAATTTCACCGCCAAGTGATTCCAGTCTGTTGATTATATGAAATGCTTTTCTTTTTCTTGTTCCTTTGAAAGCCATATGCTCCCAAAAATGCGCCATCCCACATTCCAATTCATTTTCATCGCGGCTACCAACATCGAAAAATATACCGCAATGCGAGACTTTAGTGTTTCTGACCTTTTTATGAATCAGTCGAATTCCATTTTTTAATGTATAAATATCAATCTCCATCGCGGTTTGCCCAATTTTCACAAAGATAAACTTAATTTCACATCGATAAATCCATTATTTGAAAGAACAATATTGTGCAAAAGGATTTAAAACGCATTTTAATTATTCAGACAGCCTTTATTGGCGATGTGATTCTTGCTACCCCACTAATTGAAGCTTTGTCAGAAAAGTTTCCTGATGCCAAAATTGATTTTATTTTGCGAAAAGGAAATGAAAATCTTTTAAGGAATCATCCGGAGCTCAATGAGGTTATTGTTTGGGACAAGAAAAGAAAATATCAATCTTTATTTGAGGTTATTAAATCAGTAAATAAAAAGGGCAAATACGATCTCCTTATCAATTTGCAAAGGTTTTTTACCACCGGTTTAATGTCTGCGCTAATCCATGCCGATCTTAAAATTGGATTTGATAAAAATCCTTTGTCTTTTTTTATGGATACCAGGATCAAACACGATATTGGAAACTCCAGACATGAAGTACAACGAAATTTTGAATTGTTAATTCCTTTGGGAATTACGGATACGGATCAATTCAAAGTCAGACTTTATCCGGACGAGGATGACCATGTGAAAGTTAAAGACTACTTAAATGATTCCTATATAACAATTTCTCCTGCATCTGTTTGGTATACAAAGCAATTGACTAAAGAAAAATGGATTGAACTCATAATTTCACTTCCGGATGAAATCGGTATTTATTTATTGGGAGGTCCTGATGACCGGCAAATTTGTGATGAAATAATATCAAAAGTAAATCGCGGGAATATTTTGTCCTTTGCAGGCCAAACCAGTTTTTTACAAACAGCTGTTTTAATGAAACATGCCGTATTAAACTACACGAATGATTCAGCCCCAATGCATATTGCGAGCTCTCAAAATGCAAAAACATGTGCTGTATTTTGTTCGACAGTTCCTGATTTTGGATTTGGACCATTATCCGAATTCAACCGGATTGTACAGGTAGAAGGACTGGAATGTAAACCATGTGGATTGCACGGTTTTAGGGCCTGCCCCAAAGGACATTTCAGGTGTGCAAAGGATCTTGAAATAAAAAATCTTTTGAATGCTTATTACGATGCGCTAAATTTCAATTTTGAATAGAATAAACAAGCCTAGATGAAGTATAAGGATATAGATTCCAAACTCTTTATAAAAAACAGAGAAAGGTTCAGAAAAGAAATTAAAAAAGACAGCGTAGCTATTTTTCACTCCAATGATATAATGCCTACCAACGCTGACGGCACACTTCCTTTTAAACAAAATAATGATATTTTTTGGATGTGTGGAATAGATCAGGAAGAATCCATTTTATTAGTGGCTCCAGATGCGCCCTATTCCTATTATAAGGAAGCTCTATTTCTTAGAGAAACCAATGAAGAAATAGCTATTTGGGAAGGTCACAAACTAACGAAAGAGGAAGCAAAGAAAATCTCAGGTATCGAAAATGTATTCTGGATTTCAGAATTCGACACAATTTTCAAAGATGTGGCGACCAATAGTGAGAACATTTATTTGAATACCAACGAACACTTGAGAGCCAAAGTTCTTGTGGAAACAAGGGAAAGAAGATTTATAGATAAATGTCAAAAGGACTATCCACTGCATAAGTATGAAAGACTGGCGCCGATCATGCACAAATTACGATCAGTAAAAGATCCAATTGAGATTGAAATAATGCGTGAGGCTTGTTCAATTACAGAAAAAGCATTTAGAAGGATTTTGAAATTTGTAAAACCAGGAGTAAATGAGTTTGAGGTAGAGGCGGAGATTTTTCATGAGTTTTTGAGAAATGGATCAAGGGGGCCTGCCTATTCTTCGATCATCGCTGGTGGCTTTAGCAGTTGCGTATTGCACTATGTAGAAAATGATAAACCGCTAAACGATGGAGATATTTTATTGATGGATTTTGGTGCTGAATATGCCAATTACGCTTCTGATATGACCAGATGTATCCCCGTTAATGGTAGGTTCACAGAAAGACAGAAGCAAATTTATAATTCAGTATTAAAGGTGATGAAAGAAGCTAAAGAATTGTTAGTCCCGGGTAACAACTGGATTGACTATCACAAGGAAGTTGGAAAAATAATGGAATCTGAATTAATAAGTTTGGGACTGCTTGATGCTACTGCAGTTAAGAATCAAGATCCTGAATACCCATTGTATAAGAAATATTTTATGCATGGAACTTCTCACTTCATTGGACTTGATGTTCACGATGTAGGCAATAAATACCACCCTTTTAAAGAGGGAATGGCATTTACATGCGAACCGGGAATTTACCTAAGGGATGAAAGTCTTGGCATAAGAATTGAGAACGATATAATTGTGTCAAAAGATGGCCCAATTGACTTGATGGCTTCAATACCGATTGAAGTTGAGGAAATTGAGGACCTTATGAATGAAAAATAAAATAGTAGCTTATATTTGTTTGTAAGGTTTTTAATAAAAAAGAGACAACTTTTTTTAGTCTTTCACTTATAATAGATTATAAAAAGAGTTTAAATTAATTTGATTGATAAATATGAAGGACAGATTTCTTCTTATAATATTTACTGCATTCATCATTACAAGCAATTCATTGGCTCAGTCATCAGTTGGTGAATTCTTTGCTAAAGGTAAATCAGCTCTTGATCAGAGCGATTATATAACAGCAATTGCTGAATTCACGCATGTATTAAGTATTGACCCTGAAAATGGTGAGGCCTATTTTCTTAGAGCGAAAGCAAAAGATGAGTTGGCCAAGCAAATTGGTTTTTCTGACACTGAATTATGTCATGATCTGGTAAATGCATTGAATTATGGAAGATTGGAAGCCATGGATCTTCTTGAAGAAAATTGTATGGGTTTCTGTTTTACTATGAAAAATGCCTTTTTTACTCCAGAAAATGTATTTTGTGCTGATCTTTCGAGCAGTGTTCTTACCGAACTTCCACATAATCTTGAAGAGCTTACTCAATTGGTAAAATTGAATTTATATAATAACAAAATTGTATCGCTCTCAGATGATATTGCAAGTTTGGGGGAATTAGTTGATTTAGATTTGAGTAGTAACAAACTGACAAGTATCAATCCAAAAATTAAAGAAATAGAGTATCTGCACTGGCTTAATTTGAATAAAAATGAACTTAGAGATTTACCCTCAGAATTTGGTGAATTAAAAAATCTTAAGGCTTTGTATTTGAGAAACAATTATTTTGAATCTGTTCCTGTATCGATTTCCCGTTTAAATAATCTTAAAATATTGGACCTGTCAGTTAATCAGTTGACAACTCTTCCCATTGAAATTGCTAATCTTAAAAATTTGGATGAACTGATTTTGGTTGGTAATAAAATACCCCCTTCAGAACAGAAGAAAATCCAGGCATTGCTCCCAAATACAAAAATTTACTTCGATAAAGAAAATTAGTAAGTGGATATACGAAATTCATCCAAAGCTCCCGAGCCGGTTGGCCTTTATCCTCATGCCCGAAAAGTAGGGAATTTGTTATTTCTATCAGGTGTAGGACCAAGATCAAGGGGCACAAAGGAAATTCCGGGTGTTGAACTTGATCAAAACGGGAAAATTACATCCTATGATATTCGAAAACAGTGCATATCCGTATTTGAAAATGTAAAATTAATATTAGAAGATTGCGGTAGTTCCTGGAATCAACTCGTAGATGTGACCGTTTTTTTAACCAATATGGACAGCGATTTCAAGATATACAATGAGGTATATGCTGAATATTTCAAATCGAATCAGCCTTGCAGAACTACAATAGAAATAAATAAGCTTCCTACCCCTATTGCTATTGAGCTGAAGTGTATTGCGACAATAGACTAACAGGATATTTTTTGCAATGAATCAAGTTTGGGAATAATTTCCCCAAGATTTCTGATCTTTTGAAATTCTTTACACGCTCTTTTATTTTCTCCTTTTTTTAACCAGCACAATGCAAGCACAAAATGAGCCTCTGAATCATTGGGGTTCAGGAATGTTGCCCAGCGACTGGCTATCAAAGATGAATCCACCTGATTGAGCGTATAATAAATCTTTGATTTCTCAAGAAACACATCGAAGTCTGATGGCGGATGATTTTTTGGATTTATAATGGCCAAATACGCTTTGCCATAAAAATCTACATAATTGCCTACAATTAGCTTGGTAGCTCTTTCATAATGCTTTAAAGAAGAGTTGTAGTCACCTAAATCATAATTGTAGATATGCCCCAATTCCTTGTGAGCAGTTAAATTATTTGGATTGGCAATTAAAAGGTTGTTTAAAACAGAAATAGCAACGTCTGTTTTGCCAAGATTTCTGTAACAATTCGAAATTCTTGTGTAAATACTTGCATTTATTTTTGATTTGTTCTCTAGTATCAACTCCAAATGATAAAGCGCTGAATCATAATTTTTGACCAACATTTGCTCACTGGAAATGGAATCAGAAAATTGAAAATACTGATTTTTTAATTGAAGGACTTCTTTAGTTGTAGAGCTGTAATGTATTGAATTTAATAAGTTAATTGCGTTTCTAAATTCATTCCTTGCAAATGCCTTTTTTGATTTTGAAATCAGGTCACTTCTTTCCCTCATTCTATTTTCATAATTTTTTTCAAGTCTGGATTCATTCAATTCCGTTAATACCTGGAAAAGAATAATGCCAAGGCCAAAAAAGCCTAAAGTCACCGCATTGTAGTATTTCTTCTTTGTTTTGGATTTCCTGTAATTGGATTGAGTCGCAGTTCTTCTTCTGGAATAGGATTGACTTGCTCTATAGCTGGTATAAACCGGATTTTTTGGCTTGTTGTATTGATATCTCAGAATGGCATCGTACCTTCTTTTTCTTGACTCATCTGAAAGAATCTGATAGGCATGATTGATTCTCTTGAATTTTTCTTCGGTACCTGAATCTTGCTTATTTATATCCGGATGATATTTAAGCGCTAATTTTTTAAAGCTCTTTTTAACCTCCTGTATTTCTGAAAAAACAGGTAATTCTAATATGGAGTATAGATTAGCCAAATTGTTATTTCCTATACTAAACAGAACTCTGCAGCAATGAGTTTATTCCTCGGCTTTAATAACTTTTAATCCAACTGAATATAGCTCAGGAAGCGAGTCTACACGCATATAATGAACAATATTAAAATAATATTTTCCGGTGTAAGGAAATTTAAAGTTTCTCAAAGAAACGAACTGATGATCATATCTATCTCCAAAACCACTTCCATAGGGTTTACCGGATTTTTTATCCATTAATATTAATTCCTGTAATCCTGAACTTATAGTACCACCGCTACTGTCTTTTAAGGTATAATTGAGGTACATATTATAATAAGGATAATCAAGGCCATTTCTTAAGGTATATACAATATTGTAAACACCAGTAGTATCTTTTACATCAAAGTCAAAAAGGATATTGTGCTGCGAAGCCCATTTCCCACTACTGAGGTCAACGTTATTCTGATAAACCGTATTTTCACCACAGGCACTCAGAAATACTATAATTACTAAACCGAAATAGCAGCTTTTAATTTTCATTCTTTTTTTGTTGGAAGCGTTTATGCTTATTTCTTTTTTTCTTTTTCTTATTCGATTTGTATTTCCTGTCCAATGCCTCTAAATCGTTGCTGTTTGTATCTGCGTCAAGACTTTTTCTTTTTTGATCATCACTGATGTCGGAATCAGTCAATTGATCTGGGTATATACCATTTGAATTTTGTTTTTGAATTTCAACAACTCTTTCTATATCTACTGAATGCCAGATATTTTCGCCTTTGTATCCGAAATACATGATTTTGCGAAAAATATCAGTTCTCATGAGAGTTGCCTCACCTTTTTTAGTTTTTAGTGCTTTGTCCACCTTTGGAATGTCCTTGAGTACGGCCATGTAGGTGTCCAGTTCGTAATTCAGACAACATTTCAGTCTACCGCATTGTCCGGAAAGTTTACTGGGGTTCAATGAGAGGTTTTGATACCTTGCTGCGCTGGTGCTTACTGCTTTCAAATCACTAAGCCAGGTCGAACAGCACAATTCTCTTCCGCATGAACCAATACCACCCAGTCTTCCGGCTTCATGCCTCAAGCTGATTTGCCTCATTTCAACCCTGATTTTAAATTCAGCTGCCAATTTTTTGATCAATTCTCTAAAATCAACCCGGTCTTCTGAAGAATAAAAGAAGGTCGCCTTGGTATTATCAGCCTGAAATTCTATATCTGATAATTTCATATTCAGTTTGAGGTTCTGAATTATTTCCCTGCTTCGGAAAAGGCAAGATATTTCCCTGTTTTTAGCTTGCTCAAATTTCTCAAGATCTTTTGAACTCGCCTTCCGGTAAATACTTCGAATATCCTTTTCTTTTATCTTGTGTTTTTTTATTTGCAACCTTACCAATTCTCCCTGTAAGGAAACTCTTCCTATGTGATGGCCATTGGGGACATCTACTACAACCCAATCGGAAGGGTAGAGGTCTATTTTATTTTCATTTTTAAAGTATTCTTTGAATCCATTTTTGAACCGAACTTCAACATATGGATAGGAAGGACCAACATTGGGAATATCCATTTGGTTTAACCAGTCGAATACATTGAATTTGTTGCAACCGTCGGATGAACAATAGCCATTGCTTTTGCAACCAGCCGGTTTGATATCACCTTTTTTCCCCAATGCACAATTTGAACAGCCCATGGATTTTAAAACGAGAGGTTTAGCAAATCATTTCCTATATCGCTGCGAAAGTATTTTTTATCAAAATCGATGGTTTCAGCGCCGGTATTTGCCTTGTTGAGCGCATCATTTATATTACTGGCCAAAGCAGTGATGGCTATAACTCGTCCACCTGAAGTGATAACAATTCCCTTATCATCAAAAGAAGTTCCAGCATGAAACGGCAATACATCCTCAAGCAAATCGATATTTCTGATTTTTTTTCCCTTTTGGTAGTGTTCAGGATATCCACCTGAAACTAACATAACCGTAGAGGCACAACGTTCATCAATATCGATTTTATAGTTGCTAAGTGTTCCATTAAAACAAGCTTCAAATAATTCAAGAATATCACTTTTTATTCTTGGTAATACAACTTCAGTTTCCGGATCACCCAATCTGCAATTGTATTCTATGACATAGGGTTCTCCATCTACATTGATCAGTCCAAAAAATATGAATCCCTTATAATTAAATTTCTCTTCTTCTATACCCTTTATCGTTGGTTTTATTATTTTTTCAGTGACTTTATTTAAGAAAATTTCATCGGCAAAAAGAACAGGAGAAATGGCACCCATGCCTCCGGTATTAAGACCTGTATCTCCCTCGCCAATTCTTTTATAATCTTTAGCTTCAGGCAATACCACATAACTCTTTCCATCGGTTAAAACGAAAACACTTAACTCAATTCCACTCAGAAAATCTTCAATTACCAATTTTGAGCCCGCTTCACCGAATTTCTTGTCGATAAGAATTTCATGAATTGCCCTTTTGGCCTTTTCAATGTTCTCTTCAATAATTACACCTTTGCCGGCAGCGAGTCCATCAACTTTTAAAACATAGGGGGCTTTTTTTGTATCCAGATAATCAAGCGCATCCTGGTATTCTTGAGAAGTAAAAGTTTTAAAATCGGCAGTAGGCACATTGTATTTGCGCATAAATTCATTGGCAAAATCCTTGCTGCCTTCCAACTGCGCGGCTCTTTTATCCGGACCTAGTATTTTAATTTGTTTTAATTCTTCATCGCTGTGAAAATAATCCACAATTCCGTCGACAAGTGGCTGTTCCGGACCTACAACTACTAGTTCAATATCATTCTTTAAACAGAAATTCTTTATTTCTTTAAAATCCTTTAAAACGACATTCGTACTAATGCTTGCCGTACCTGCGTTGCCCGGTGATGTATATATTTTATCACATTTTTCACTGCGGGAAATTTTCCATACCAAAGCATGTTCTCTTCCTCCTCCACCTATTACCAGAATATTCATGTGAAATTATTAGTTAGAAGAAACTAAATAATGAAATTTAAAATTAATGTGCTACTTCTGAAAGGAATTTGACTCTCATAAGTCTTATCTCTTCCTCTGTAAAATCTTCATCGCCCAATTCATTGAGAGCTGTCTCAATATCATCAGTTTCCGAATTCATAAAATAATCAAATATTTCTTCCTGCAGGTCTTCATCTAAAAGGTCCTCTATGTAGTAATCCAAATTAAGTTTTGTACCACCCTGACATATTTTTTCGATTTCAAGCAATAAATCATCCATACTCATATGGATCGCGGTGGCAATTTCTTCCAAATCAACTTTTTTATCGGTCTGTTCTATGATAAATCGCTTGACTTTTGATTGAGCTCCTGATGTTTTCACCAATACACCTTCAGGAATTTCGATATCATTTTCCTCCAGGTATTTTTTAATAAGCTCCAGAAAAGATTTTCCAAATTTTCTTGCTTTGCTCTGGCCAATTCCATTTATCATCACCAGTTCATCGTAAGTTGTCGGAAATGTGGTCGCCATTTCCTCCAGTTGGGGATCCTGGAATATTACGTATGGAGGCAACTCTTTTCTTTTAGCTAAGCTTTTTCGTTCTGCTTTTAAAAGATCAAATAAAACAGCGTCATGTCCTTTGGTATTTACCTGAGGATCTGAACTTTCCGAATCAGCATCTGAAAAATCCCGATCTTTGGAGAATGTGACAGGGAAAGATTTCTTGAGAAAAGCTCTACCTGATTCTGATACTTTAATTACGCCTACTGTTTCTATGTCTTTTTCAATGAAGCCTTGAACAAGACATTGTCGTATCATAGACTTGATTGTATCGTATTCAAAATCTTTCAATTTTTCAAATTGTGAAAGCTTATTGTGATCATAACTCAATACATATTGATTATTGCTTCCTTTCAAAATATTTGCGATATGACCAATTCCAAAGCGCTCTTCTGTATCGAGAATTGTGCTGATGATATGCACTACTTCTTCTTCAGCCTGAAACTGCTCTTTTGGATTATTGCAATTGTCACAATAGCCGCAATCATTAGGGAAATTCTCACCAAAATAATGGAGAAGCATTTTTCTACGACATACCGAAGACTCTGAAAAGTGAATTACTTCTTCGAGCAATACTTTAGCATTCTCTTTCTCAGATACTGTTTTATCCTTATTGAATTTTTCAAGTTTAAGAACATCCTTATAACTGTAAAACATCAAACAGTGGCCTTCAAGACCATCTCTTCCACCTCTTCCGGTTTCCTGATAATAACTTTCCAGTGATTTTGGGGCGTCATAGTGAACAACAAATCTTATATCGGGCTTGTCAATGCCCATACCGAATGCAATGGTCGCAACGATTACGTCTACATCTTCATTTAAAAAATCATCTTGATTTTTTTCCCTGATAGAAGAATCCATCCCCGCGTGATAAGGCCGGGATTTAATACCGTTCACTTTTAAAAATTCCGCAATTTCTTCTACCTTTTTCCTACTCCAGCAATAAACAATTCCCGACTTTCCCTTATGTTTTTTGACAAACTTTATAAGCTGTTTTCTCGAATCTTTTTTTGGTCTTATTTCATAATATAGATTTTCTCGGTTGAATGAGGTTTTAAAGATATTAGCGTCCTCCATTTGGAGATTTCTGATAATATCCAATTGAACTTTTGGCGTTGCTGTGGCAGTTAGGGCTATAACGTTTAAATCTCCCAGTTGAGCAATTATTTCTTTTATTCTTCGATATTCCGGACGAAAATCATGACCCCATTCCGAGATACAATGTGCCTCATCAACGGCCACAAAAGAAATATTTACCTGTTTAAAAAAAATGACATTATCTTCTTTGGAAAGAGACTCCGGTGCCACGTAGAGCAGTTTTACTTCCCCATTTAAAGTCTGTTTTTTGACTTTGTTCATTTCACTTCTGGAAAGTGTCGAGTTAAGCACTTTGGCATTTATACCTATGGCATTCATTTGATCAACCTGATTTTTCATGAGTGCGATCAACGGGGATATTACTACTGCAGTACCTTCTAAAAGTACAGCGGGCAATTGATAACACAGGGATTTCCCTGCACCGGTAGGCATTATTACCAGCGTATTATTGCCAGCGAGAAGATTGTCTATAATACTTTCCTGCTTCCCTCTGAAGGAGTCATAACCAAATACTTCTTTTAATTTAGATTTAATATCAAGAGCTGTGTTAATCATAAAAGAACAGACTTAGAAAACGGGTGCAAAAATCGCTTTTTTTTATTGAATAATCTCATTATCAAGCAGATCAATGCCTAATTTGTTTGGATGAATTTCACTTTTAATAATACAAATCAGGTTCAATGGTGAATGGTAGATTGACAAGTGACTTAATATTTAAATTATAATACCTTTGTGATGCCAGATATTATAACAAGCATATCTAAGATAAGAAAAAAAACGATTTAGTGACTCAGATAAATAATAATTTCTTGATAGTGATGGCAGGTGGTGTAGGGAGTCGTTTTTGGCCCTTTAGCCGCTCTAAAGAGCCCAAACAATTTCTTGACATTTTGGGAACCGGAAAAACACTCATACAGCAAACGATTGATCGTTTTGATGGAATAATTCCAAGAGAAAATATTTATGTAGTCACAAATGAAGATTACAAGGAGATTGTAAAAAGTCAGTTAAGGTTTTTAAAAGATGATCAAATCCTCCTTGAACCTGTAGGAAGAAATACTGCACCTTGCATTGCTTACGGTGTTAGTAAAATTTCAACGTTAAATCAGCAAGCAAATATAATAGTCTGCCCCTCTGATCACGTGATACTTGATACGACAGAGTTTCAAAGAGTGATAAATGAAGGCATGAATTATGTTTCAAATAATGATTCTCTTCTAACACTGGGGATTCATCCTTCAAGACCCGATACCGGCTATGGATATATTCAGTTTCATCACGATGAGAATACAATTAAAAAAGTAAAGACATTTACAGAAAAGCCTGATGCAGATCTGGCCAAAACATTTGTCGAAAGCGGCGATTTTTTATGGAATTCCGGAATTTTTATCTGGAATATCAATTCAATAGAATCTGCATTGGAAAAGTATCTTCCGGAAGTCTCAGAATTATTTTTCAGTGATAAGACCAAATATTACACAAAAAATGAGAATGACTTTATAAGAAGTGTTTACTCACAATGCAGAAATATCAGCATTGATTATGGCATTATGGAGAAAGCATCTAATGTATATGTTTTTCCATCTGATTTTGGTTGGACTGATTTGGGAACTTGGAAATCTCTTTTTGAAACAAAAAAGAAGGACGACAATAAAAATGTAATTGACGGGAAAGTGCTGTTAAATGAAACCAACAATTGCATAATAAAATCGGATGGTGACAAATTAATGGTAGTCGACGGGCTGGACAACTATATAGTTGTTCAACATGGAGATGTGGTAATGATTTGTAGAAAAGAGTATGAGCAGCAGGTAAAAAACTTTGTTACCGATATAAAGCAAAACAAAGACCTCTCAAAATTTATTTAGTCCTTTGCTTTAAGGCTTCATATAGTATTACACCTGAGGCCACGGAAACGTTTAAGGAACCTATTCTTCCCACCATCGGAATTGCAGTTATATCATCAGAAATACTTAAAATCTCTTTTGAAATTCCGGTGTCTTCCGCTCCCATTACAATGCAAATAGGACCTTTTAGATCTGTATCACTCAATACAAATTCTGATTTTTCTGTGCAGGAAATAATTCTAAGCCCTCGGTTTTTCAGGTGCAAAATCGCAGATTCTAATTTTGCTTCCCTGCAAACCGGAATATGATTCAAAGCGCCAGCGCTTGTTTTAATAGCATCACCGTTAATCATTGCTCCTCCTTTAACAGGAATTACAATTGCATCAACTCCCATTGCTTCAGCACTTCGTGAAATCGCTCCGAAATTTCGGACATCGGTGACATTATCAAGTGCAAGGATTATTGGGTCTTTGCCGGCCTCAAATGAACTGTCAATGATGGCATCCAATGAATGGTATGAAATCAAAGCAAGGAAAGCGATTATTCCCTGATGAGGTTTAGAAACCCACTGATTCATTTTTTGAATTGGCACCTCAGAAATTGGAATTCTTCTTTTGCGGGCTTCATCTAAAATGGATCGAATCTTTTCTTTCCCAATGCCTTTTTGAATCAGAATTTTTTCTAATTCCTTTCCTGCATTCAATGCCTCTTCAACCGGATTAACCCCAAATACTAAGGGAACATTTGATTTTTGAGGTCTTCGGTTAAAATTCATACTAATTAAATATTGATCGAAGAGAACCTTTGTAAAGCTTCCTGGTATTTAGCGGCCTCTTCTTCACTGGCATTCTGTGATAGAGTCCTTTGAACAACATTAAGCATATACAAATTGGCTTGAATTTCCTGTCTGTCATTAACATTTTCATTAACAAGAAATTCGATCATTTCTATGGCCTTATCACCCATTTTCATCGCCATTTCAGTCGTGCCTTCTACTTCTACTTCATAAAAAAGAGGTAAAAATTGAGCAGAATATACGCTAAATGGAAATACCTCATCCGGTAAAACGCTCCAGCATCTCTCAATTACTTCCCTTGCTCTTTCTTTATCATTGGCTCTTCGCAACAAGGCATCGGCCAATCTGTAAAAACTTTGTCTTGAGTTCATCGCAAATTTTTGATACTCTTCATTATAGTATAAGTCAGGATTGTCCATTCCCCTAAAGGCAAACTTGTTCATTATGTTGTCGTACATAACTTCAATATTAACTCTGCCATTCTGCTGTTTTGGTGAACTTACCGGTATTAATCTATAGGCGAGCCCTTCCAACAACATATAATTCCTCAAATCCAGATTTGTGGTAATCAATGACGTAGCATTAAAATATACGGGTCTTTCCCAGCCGTTTTTATTTACATTATTGATAATATCCATTATCATTAAATCGGCTTTAAGAATGTGATTGCCTTTGATGTTCCACCGCATTATATCTACAATTTCATCCTTCATATCGCCTGGAATCCAATTGCTTTTGCTTGCGCTTGTTTCTGAGCTTAAATCACCACCCAATAAGGCTTCTTTATTGACTCTCATTCCAAGGTTTTTACCTGGTAATATATTGATTCTGTCACCACTTGGTAAGCGTCGGTTAACCAGCGCATCTTCAGTTTTTATGGCCTCTAAAAGCTTGTCTATATTAAGCGCTGTTTTTTCCCAACGCTGATCCGGTACTATTTGTAAATAGTCGTTGATGCCACTTAAATACTGATTGGTAGTAAATGTTATTGGGAATGGCTCGGATTCATAAACCTTTCTTTTCATTTGATCGATATACCAGTCTATGCTGAAATAACTCATTACACAAACACGCACATCGGTTCGGAATCCTTCAACTTCCTGAACATACCAAAGTGGGAAAGTGTCATTATCACCTCCGGTAAATAAAATTGCGTTTGGTGCACAGGAAGCCAATAAATTTCTGGCCTGGTCAACTGAATGATACCTTCCGCTTCTGTCGTGATCATCCCAACCATCTGCGACCATGACTCCGGGTACTATCAAACAAAGTACAAATGCTGTTATTCCCGCAACTTTATTGTTTTTAATGTAATTTTTAATCAAATCGTACACTGCCAACATGCCCAAGCCTATCCAAATACAAAATGTATAAAATGAGCCGGCACTTGTATAATCTCTTTCTCTCGGTTCAATGGGAGGTTGGTTTAGATAAAGAATAATTGCTATCCCTGTAAAGAAAAAGAGTAGTGCTACTACTGAAAAGTCCTTTTTATTCCTTTTGTATTGGTAGAACATGCCCAATAGGCCCAGAATCAATGGAAGAAAATAAAAACTGTTATTGGCTTTATTGTTTTTGATTTCGGTGGGAAGTTTGGACTGATCACCGAGCCTCATTTCGTCAATAAATGAAATTCCTGATTTCCAGTTGCCATGCATTTTTCCTCCGTGGCCCTGAATATCATTTTGCCTTCCTGCAAAATTCCACATAAAGTATCGCCAATACATGTGACCGAGTTGATATTTCCAAAGAAACTCAATATTGTCACCCATAGTTGGCCTTTCACCTTTTCTAAGATTCATCCAATTTTCATAGGCGCGAATTCTGTCTCCTCGTCTATCTGCAACCCGGCAAAAGAGCATTTCATCTCTGGGGTTAAACTCCTGTTCGATTTTTTGATCATAGATTTCATAACCATTCTCTGTTTTATGATACAGGTCTGAAGTTTTGATGGTTCTGACGGGGTTGGCCGAGTAAATCGGTCCTTTAAAAAGTGGCCTATCACCGTATTGTTCTCTTTTTAGATATTTCAAAAAGCTTATGACATCATCCGGTGCATTTTCGTTAATGGGCGGATTGTAATTTGACCGAATTGCTATGATTCCATAACTGCTAAAACCCAGAATGACAAAAATAAAGGCCAGCAAAGCGGTATTAAGTACAGCTTTATTTTTTTGAATAGAATAAAACAAACCGTAAATCAATGCAGCTATAAAGGCAATGAAAAAGAAAAGTACACCTGACCCAAAAGGGAGGTTTAGTCCGTTAACAAAGGCTATTTCTATTTTACTTGCAATTGTGGGAAGTCCTTTGATAATTATTTCAAGAACAATCAAAATTGCCACTGCTGAAATTCCCAAAGTAGCTATAATTCCGCGCGCATTGGGTTTGTAATATTTAAAGTAAATAACAAGTGCAATTGCCGGAATTGTCAATAAATTTAAAAGGTGTACTCCTGTGGACAGGCCCATTGTGTATGCGATCAGAAGCAACCAGCGATTTGCTGCTGCTCTTTCTTCAATTAATTCCCATTTTAATATTGCCCAAAATGCAAAAGCAGTAAAAAATGAAGACATGGCATACACTTCTGCTTCTCCAGCAGAAAACCAAAATGTATCTGAAAATGTAAGTGCCAAAGATCCAATAAGTCCTGCTCCCATTAATAAATAAAGATCGGCGCCTTTAGGATCTTCAGTTTTGAGTAATTTTCTTCCAAGAAGCGTAATTGCCCAAAAAGTGAAAAGGACCGTAAGTGCACTTGAGACTACAGATAACATATTTACCCAGAAAGCAACCTGAAGAACATCTCCGAAAGCTAAAAGAGAAAAGAACCGGCCCACGAGGAGATAAAATGGCGCTCCGGGAGGATGGGGTACCATTAGTTTATAGGAAACGGATATGAATTCGCCACAATCCCAAAAACTTGCTGTTGGTTCTACAGTGATTGTATAAACAATAAAACTTATTAAAAAGGCGATCCATCCGCCTATGTTGTTCAATCTGGAAAATGATAACATTCTTTTTCTTTTAAAGCCGCGAATTTAGTAATAAAAAATCTTTATGCTTGGTTATTTGCAAGCCTTAAAACGATTGATTTTTGTGATTATTTAAATTATCCCCGAAGTTTATCGAGAAGTTGGTTCAAATGTTCGGCTTCGGATTCTGAAATTGTTTGAATAGAAGTTTGAAGTTTGTCGATTTCTACATCCATTTCTGCGAGCAAGGAAAGTCCTTTATCTGATATTTTAACATCTACCTGCCGCCTGTCTTCACTGGAAACTGTTCGTGTTATTAAGGATTTTGCGCGTAATTTTTCAACCAAACGCGAAACATTTGACATTTTGTCGAGCATTCTTTCATTGATCAATTGAATTGATGCAGGATTGGGATGCTGTCCTCGAAGTATTCGCAAAACATTGTATTGTTCATGCGATAAATTGTGCTCTGCAAAAAATTTTTTATGCCTGGCTGCAATCCAGTTGCCTGTATAAATCAAATTTAAAAGTGCTTTTTGAAACTGACTTGGAAATTTGTACTGCTTTATTTCATCTTCTAGTTTTGCCATTTATACAGTTGTATTTAATGTATATACAAATAAAGATTTAAATTTTTTTAGCCTTTCTTGACTATTTTTTTTGTCGCTATTGTTTCCCGTTTTGAAATCAGGCTTAAAAAATAAACACCCGGATTTAGAAATGAAAAATCGACTTCAAATCTACTGTTCTGCCCTAATCCACTAAGCTTTTGTCTGTGAATCTCTTTTCCGATTATGTTAAAGAGCACAATTTCAGTTGGACTAACATTTTCGATGTGAATTTCCAAAGTAGCTTTATCAAACAATGGATTAGGAAATACGCCAATGGAATTTTGATTGCCCTGGCCTATTGCCGAGTAACTCAACAAGAGAAAAAAAGAAGAAATCAGTATAAAGGCATTTTTTGACATCAGCCTTTTAATCTACTAATTTTTCAATTATTCGACTATATTTTGGTTGCATTATTGTTTTAAATTATGCCGGGATCATTTTTTTAAACTCAGAAGGTATTCCTCCAATGCCTTTTTTTCATTTTTGTCGAGTTTTTTACCAAAAGCAGGCATCATGCCCTTGCCATTGTTAATAATCGCCCACCTTTGTTCTTTATCTAAGCTTGTTGTTGAAATATCCGGAGATTCATATCTCATTTTATCTCCCTGCTCTCCGTGACAGCGAAGACAATGCTGTTGATACAATGCCAATCCATGTACTTTAATTTGATAATTATCATCCTCTACGTTTTCAATTAAACCCTCCGGGCTCGGATGGGTAAAAGTCAGGCTATGTGTTTCTGCAATACCATAGACATAAATGAGGATTACAACTGAGAGTACTAAAAACAATTTTTTTTCTTTCCGAATTCCGATCACGGCCAATGGAATTGAAGCGAGTACCAATACAATTTTTACCATCATATATAATTCCGGATGCCCACCTTTTATTAGCATATAAACGCCGGTAGCGAGAAATAATACACTTATTATCATTTCAGGAATTTTAACCAACCTGGAGAATTTCTTCAAAGTTTCCTTGTGGTTAGCAATAAGCATTAAAGCTTTAAAAAGATAAATAATCAGGAAAAGCGATACTGAAATCTTATGTGTGAGGCTGAGATAGAAATACATTCTGTTTTTTTTAGCAAATATAAAAAAGGGCACTTCAAAAGAAATGCCCTTAAGATAGGTTACATATTAATTTGCTCTAATCAATGTTCACATTGCTTAGATTTAGAAATTGAAATTTATTATTACTGTCTAAATCAATTCCGATTACTTGTTCCTTTTGAATGTTACCTCTCAAAATCTCTTTTGACAATTCATTGAGTATTTGTTTTTGAAGCACTCTTTTCAATGGTCTTGCTCCAAATTGCGGATCAAAACCAAGCTCTGCTAATTTATCAAGTGCTTTATCGCTGGCCTCAATTTCAATTCCATTTTTTTCCATCAATTTTTTAATTGATGTGAATTGTATTTCAACAATTTTTCTGATTTCAGACTTTGAAAGTGGTGTAAACATTATTGTTTCATCAATTCTGTTTAAAAATTCAGGACGAAGCGATTTTTTAAGAAGCTGAAATACCTGTTCCCTGGTATCTAAAATGGTGTCAACCTCATTGGATGCATTCATTTTTTCAAAATTTTCCTGAATTATATGTGAACCGATATTTGAAGTCATTATTATGATACAATTTTTGAAATTTGCAATACGACCTTTATTGTCGGTTAATCTACCATCATCAAGGACTTGTAAAAGAATATTAAATACATCGGGATGTGCTTTTTCAATTTCATCTAACAAAATGACCGAATAAGGTTTTCTACGTACTGCTTCGGTTAATTGTCCGCCTTCATCATAACCAACATATCCCGGAGGCGCACCAATAAGGCGACTAACCGCATGTCTTTCCTGATATTCAGACATATCAATCCTCACCATTGCCTTGTCATCGTTAAACAAATATTCTGCTAATGCTTTGGCTAGTTCTGTCTTTCCCACACCGGTTGTACCTAAAAATATAAAGGAACCAATTGGTTTATTAGGATCGTGCAAACCAGCGCGACTCCTTCGCACGGCATCCGAAACTGCTGCAATTGCTTCTTTTTGTCCGGCTACTCTTTTTCCAAGTTCTTCTTCAAGTTTTATCAGTTTTTCTCTGTCGCTTTGAAGCATTTTGTTCACAGGAATTCCGGTCCAACGGGCCACTACTTCAGCCACATCTTCGGAGCTGATTTCTTCTTTTAGCATAGGACTGTTGCTTTGATTTTTAGCCATTTGAGCTTTCAGTTTTTCCAATTCCTGTTCGGCTTCTACGACTTTTCCATATCGGATTTCAGCTACTTTTCCCAAATCCCCACTTCGTTCAGCTTGTTCAGCTTGAATCTTTAATTCCTCTATTCGCTCTTTATTTTTTTGAATTCCTTGAATAAGCTCTTTTTCGCTTTTCCATTTGGCTCTAAGTGCATTTCGTTTGCTTTCCAATTCAGCCAGGTCCTTAGCTATTACGGCTTCTTTATCCTTGTCTTTTTCTCTTCGAATGGCCTCTCTTTCAATTTCAAGTTGCATTATTTTTCTTTGAACTTCATCGAGTTCTTCAGGCAATGAATCTATTTCTATTCTGAGTTTCGCAGCGGCTTCATCCATTAAATCAATGGCTTTGTCCGGTAGAAAACGATCAGAAATATAGCGATCCGAAAGTTCGACCGCGGTAATAATCGCATCATCTTTAACCCTGACACCGTGATGTAATTCGTATTTATCTTTAATTCCCCTGAGAATAGAAATTGCATCCTGTGTACTTGGTTCATCGACCATAACAGTTTGAAAACGGCGTTCCAGTGCCTTGTCTTTTTCGATGTACTTTTGGTATTCTTTTAAAGTTGTAGCACCAATTGCATGTAATTCGCCTCTAGCCAATGCAGGTTTTAGCAAATTTGCCGCGTCCATAGCGCTTTCTCCTCCTGCTCCTGCTCCAATTAACGTATGAATTTCATCTATAAAAAGAATTATTTCACCATCTGAATCCACCACTTCTTTGATAACAGTTTTCAACCTCTCTTCGAATTCACCTTTGTATTTGGCTCCGGCAACTAATAGACCCATATCCAATGAGATCAATGTTTTTGTTTTGAGATTTTCAGGTACGTCCCCATCTACAATACGCTGTGCTAGTCCTTCAACTATGGCAGTTTTTCCCACGCCTGGTTCTCCGAGCAAAATGGGATTATTTTTTGTTCTTCTGGTTAAAATTTGTAGTACACGTCTTATTTCGTCATCTCTACCAATCACGGGGTCAATTTTTCCTGAGGCAGCCAGTTCATTCAAATTTTTTGAATAGCGACTCAATGACTGGTATTTTGATTCTGCATTTTGATCTTTAACGGTATCACCGCCACGCAATTCCTGAATGACTTTCTTTAGAGTTTTTTCAGTTAATCCAAATGACTTCATCAATTTGGATATTTCTTCCGAACCGGAAGCTAGTGCAATTAATATATGCTCAACTGTTACAAATTCATCTTTTAATGATTTTGAGATTTTTGTTGCGCTTTGCAAACAGGCTGCTGAATTGTTTGATAAATAAGGGCTTCCTCCTTCAACTGAAGGGTATGATTTTATTATTTTTTCAATTTCTTGAAGAAATCTATTTCTGTCGACCTCAGTTTTTTTGAATATAAATGAGCTTATATTTTCTTCGGAATCAATTACTCCTAAAAGTAAATGAGCAGGTTCAATCGCCTGTTGTGAGTGCTCAGAAGCAATCTCCGTTGCCTTGCTAAGAGCTTCCTGTGCTTTGATTGTGTAATTTTTAAAATTCATTGTTATTTACCTCCAATAGGAGGCATCAATTTTATTTCCAATTGAGAATTAGAGACAAAATGACCGAAAATGAACACATATAATAAAAACAAAGGACAAAATGACCTGAAAAACCAAGCAAGCGATGCTCGGATGGAGCGAAGAAAATTCATTCGAAACATATCCGGATTGACCTTGGCGGCAGGCCTTGGTATATCTTGTTCTGAGGTTTCCAGAGACAAAATAAAGTCTGTTAATATAAATTATAATAAAAAATACTATTGGAAATTATTAACCACATGGCCTCCCAATTTTCCAATTTTAGGCGAGGGCTGTCAACTATTTGCAGATTGGGTTAATGAAATGTCGGGTGGAAGAATGGAGATTAGAATATTTGGAGGAGGAGAGATCGTACCAGCCCTTGAGGTTTTTGATGCTGTAAGTAATGGTATAGCTGAAATAGGAAATGGCTCGCCTTATTACTGGTCGGGGAAAATACCTGCAGCACAAATTTTTGCGGCGGTTCCATTTGGAATGAATACTCAGCAATTTAATGCATGGATATCGCAATCTGAGGGAGCGGAATTGTGGGAGGAATTGTATAAGCCCTTTAACCTAATCCCGGTGCTATCTGGTAATACCGGTATGCAAATGGGGGGATGGTTCAATAAGGAACTCAATGCAGTTGATGATTTGGCAGGCTTAAAAATGAGAATACCCGGATTGGGAGGCAAGGTGTTTAGTAATTCCGGAGGGACATCGGTTTTAGTCGCCGGTGGTGAAATTTTTACCAATTTAGAACGCGGAGTTATTGATGCCACCGAATGGATAGGGCCCTATCACGATTACTTAATGGGTTTTCACAAAATTGCGAAATATTATTACTATCCGGGCTGGCATGAAACAGCTACTAGTTTTGAGACCATTTTAAATTCAGAAAAATATAATTCCTTGCCGACAGATTTGAAAGCAATCATTAAACACGGATTGGGAAAATTAAACAATTGGGTACTTTCAGCATTTGATATGCGTAATGCTGAGCATCTCAAAAAAATAAAAGAGGAAGGAAAAGTATTGATAAGGCCATTCCCCGATATTGTAATTGAGCATTTAAGAAAAAATACAGCTATAGTATTGGACGAACTCAGTACGGAGAATAATGATTTTAAACGTATATATAATTCATATTACTCTTTTAAAAAGCACATTTCCGAATGGACCAACATATCTGAAAAGGCTTATTTTGAAAGGATTTACAATTAAAGAAAGCATCCAAAATGCAAAATTTGAAATGTCAATATGTCGATGTAATTAAAAAAGAGATTTATCCTGCCCGGGTATCTTTCAATAATTCGTCGATCTGCTCAATTGAAAAAATAAATGAAGCTCCGAAGCTTTATTTAGTTCCCGGATTGATAGATGCGCATATTCATATAGAGAGTTCAATGCTGGTGCCATCAAGATTTGCTTCTGAGGCTTTAAAACACGGTACAATAGCAACGGTATCTGATCCGCATGAAATAGCAAATGTTTGCGGGGAAGAAGGAATTGATTTTATGATTAAGGACGGGAAAACTGCGCCCTTTTATTTCTATTTTGGGGCTCCATCATGCGTTCCTGCAACCGAATTTGAAACATCGGGTGCTATAATCAATAGCTCAATGATATTGGAGCTTCTTAAAAAGGATGAAATTTATTATTTATCGGAAATGATGAATTATCCCGGTGTCATTTTGAAAGATGCAGAAGTTTTAAAAAAAATTAATTATGCTCATCAGTTGGGAATGAAAATTGACGGTCATGCCCCGGGCTTAAGAGGTGAAGATTTGATAAAATATTTTGAGGCCGGTATTTCGACTGATCATGAATGCTTTAGTTATGAAGAAGCTAAAGAAAAAGCTGAACTTGGAATGAAGATATTAATCCGGGAGGGGAGCGCTGCAAAAAATTACCCGGCTTTAAAAAAGATGATATCAGATTACCCGAATAAGGTAATGTTTTGCTCAGATGATAAACATCCGGATGATTTATTAGTTGGACATATTAACAAATTAGCTGCCAGAGCTATTTCCGATGGGTTTGATTTTTGGGATGTCATCAGGGCATGCACAAAAAATCCTTATGAACATTATAATCTAAAACATGGATTGGCTCAAATCAATGACCCGGCAAATTTTATTTTATTTAAGGATCTAAAGGATTTCGAAGTAGATAGGGTTTACTACAAAGGGGAACTTCTTGTGAAAAATGGAGAGGCAAATTTCAACTTGTCAAAAGTAAAGCCAATCAATAATTTTTTCTCCTATCCCTTGAAAGCGAAAGACTTTAAAGTAAAGCTGGGATCAAGGAAAATTAAAGTTATAAAAGCAAGAGATGGTGAATTAATTACTGGACAATTAACACATGATATAAATTCAGAAGATTTTGAAGCTGATATTGATAATGACATACTAAAAATAGCCGTAATCAACAGATATAGAAAATCAGACCCCGCCATTGCATGGATAAAAAACTTTGG
The DNA here is from genome assembly GCA_014323545.1 of Hyphobacterium sp. CCMP332. NCBI lineage: Bacteria > Pseudomonadati > Pseudomonadota > Alphaproteobacteria > Maricaulales > Maricaulaceae > Hyphobacterium > Hyphobacterium sp. CCMP332. Next base: position 987,253 of record CP058647.1, on the reverse strand, counting down.
TTTAAAGAAAGGGGCGCTCGCTTCAACTGTTGCTCATGATTGTCATAATATAATTTGCGTGGGAACATCGGATGAAAATATTTCAATTGTCAGCAATGAAATGATGCAACTCAAGGGTGGAATATGCGTATTTGATGGAGAAGAATGTCATTCTTTGCAATTGCCAGTTGCGGGATTGATGAGTGACAGAGAGGCTTTTGAAGTTGGAAATGCTTATAAAAATTTGGATAGAATAGCAAAAAATTTAGGCTCAGAACTAAAGGCTCCATTTATGACTTTATCTTTTATGGCATTGTTGGTTATTCCGGAATTAAAGTTGTCAGATAAAGGTTTATTTAATGGGAAAGAATTTAAATTTGAAAATCTTGATGCCTCATAATGAATTGATATTTTTGCATTTCGAAAAATTGAATTATGACTAAAACATTCGATCGTGTTTATGATGCTTTTGCCAGGATGATATATGCTATCATCATTGCAGATGGTGTAATTGATAAAAATGAAAAAAGAATCATTGAGGATCATGTAGAAGGAAAAGAGATTGAGGAATATCTTGAAAAATACATTAATTCTGATGAGGAATATTTAATTATAGAGTCTTATCAAAATTTAATCAATGCTTGCAGAGATTATGGGCAATCTGATGAGTATTCGGAACTCATTGGAATATTACATGAAATTAAAGGTGTAAGTGGTGTCATTGATGAAGATGATGCCGAAATTCTTGATTCGATTATATCCAATTTAAAGCATAAGTTAAAAGCTGCCTAGAAACAAAAAATGCAAAATTTAGTTAGTCCTGCGGAAGCAGTAAAGGTCATAGAATCAGGCGACAGAGTTTTTATTCATTCAGCATGTGCTGCACCTAAACTGTTAATTCAAGCAATGACGGACAGGGCTGACGAATTAAAAAATGTAGAAATCGTACAATTACATACTGAAGGCCCGGCGCCATATACGGATGAGAAAGTCAAGGATTCCTTTCGTGTAAATGCCCTTTTCATTGGAGGCAATGTAAGACGGGCCGTTTGGGAAGGACGGGCGGATTATATTCCAATTTTTCTCAGCGAAGTTCCCATTTTGTTTCGAAGCAGGCGATTGCCATTGAACGTTGCAATGGTACAGGTATCACCACCGGATCGCCATGGATTTTGTTCACTTGGAATTTCAGTAGATGCTACCAGAGCTGCTGTTGAAGTGGCTGATCATGTAATTGCACAGATAAATCCTCAAATGCCGAGAACACATGGTGATGGATTGGTGCACATTTCAAAGTTCGATTCCATGGTTGAATCTAATGAAGCGATTCCCGAGATTTTTCCTGCTGAACAAACGGCCGTTGAAATTGCAATTGCAAAACTTATCTCACAGAACCTGGTAGAGGACAGAGCAACTTTACAAATGGGTATTGGAGCCATTCCGGATGCTGTTTTGGCCCAATTAGGTGGACATAAAGATTTGGGAATTCATACGGAAATGTTTGCCGAAGGAGTTATTGACTTGGTTGAAAAGGGAGTAATTACAGGAAAATATAAGAAAGTTCATCCCGGCATAATAGTGACAGGATTTCTTATGGGGACCAGAAGGTTATATGATTTTGTGGATGATAACCCATTGGTTAGAGCACTTGATATAGAATACGTGAATGATGTACATATTATTCGAAGAAACCCACGCGTAACTGCAATAAACTCGGCTATTGAAGTAGATTTGACTGGTCAGGTTTCGTCCGATTCTATCGGGACAAGATTTTATTCAGGAGTTGGAGGCCAAATGGATTTTATACGTGGAGCATCACTCTCTCAGGGTGGAAAGCCGATAATCGCTTTGCCATCAGTAACCAGCAAAGGTGTAAGTAGAATTTCAAAATTTCTAAACCAGGGTGCCGGAGTCGTGACCACCAGAGCTCACGTTCATTATGTGGTTACAGAGTATGGGATAGCAGAACTTTATGGTAAAAACATAAGACAAAGGGCAAAAAATTTAATTGAAATCGCCCATCCGGATCATCGTGAAGACTTGAATAAATATGCTTTTGAAGTTTTAAAAGTGCATTAAAAAACCCTGTCAATTAAATTAACAGGGTCTTTTAGATTTTTAAAATGAATTATTTCTTAGCTACAAGATTTATGGATAAATTAAAATCATCATAAATCAAATTATCACCTAAATCGCTAAAAAAACTCCCCGAGCCATAGCGAACATCAAAGTCTGACCTATCAATATCAAAAGTAGCGTTTGCTGTTATTACATCGCCTTCAATTTTTACCACTGCAGGAATTGTGATTTCTTTAGTCGTTTCTTTTATAGTGATATCACCGGTAAAGTGATGGCTTGCATTACTTTCTTTTACAGCTTTAACACTTTTTATCTTGAAAGTAGCATTAGGATATTTTTCAACCCCAAAAAAGTCATCGCTCTTTAAATGCCCAACCAGTTTTGCATTGTATTCAGCGGATTCAATATCAATATTTGTTATTGAACTCATATCAACTATAAAATTTCCGCCGGTAATCTTTCCATTTTCAGCCAAGAGTTTACCTTCTTTCAAATTGATAAAACCGGTATGTTCTCCTGTTACTTTTTTACCCAACCATTTTACTTGAGAATCACTAACATCTGCTTTATAGGTTTGTGCTTGTAATGAAGACAATGCTCCGATTGCCAACATTAATACGATCATTTTTTTCATTGATAAATAAATTTTTTGTAAATATATGTATATACATTTAATGTCCATACTTTTAATTTAAAAAATTATGACTTTTGCTTCAATTGTCTTTTAAACAACAATTAATCATTTTGGATTTGACTTAAGACAATAAAAATGAAACTGCCTCCTCTGGCTTGTGAGTTCGCATTAAATATTCGAATTGAGATTGACCGAGAAAATTCTGATTCTCCATGGATTGCATTTGTTCCCAAATTGGGGCATAGTACAATTCAACATCAACAATGGCAATTTTCTTTTGGTGTAAGCCCAATTGCCTCCAGGTAAAAATTTCGAAGAATTCATCCATTGTTCCAATCCCTCCGGGTAATATCAGGAATCCATCCGCATGATCTGACATGATTTGTTTTCTTTCATGCATACTGGAAACTTCAATAAGCTCCTGCACTTCGCGATTAGCCAACTCTTTTTCAACCATGAATGATGGAATGACTCCCATTACATAGCCTTTATTATTTAGAACCGATTGCGAAAGAGCTCCCATTAGGCCAACCTTGCCTCCTCCGTATATTAATCCTATACCATTTTGAGCCAGGATTTCTCCGGTTTTAATTGCGGTTTTCCTGAACAGTTCATTGTCACCTTCATGAGAACCACAGAAGACAGCAATTTTTTTCATGAAATTGATTAACTGGCTTTAACTTTGAGATTTGTTTCAATTTCCTTCATGGTTTCGGCAAATTTTTTGTCCGTATCCATGATGTCATTGACAGTTTGAATTGCGTGAATTACCGTGCTGTGATCTCTGCCACCAAAATGGTAACCTATTACTTTTAAAGAGTGGTTCGTGTATTCTTTGGCAAAATACATAGCCACCTGTCGCGCAATTACAATTTCTTTTTTTCTGGTTTTAGCCCTTAAACTTTCCGGACTTACCTTGAAATAGTCTGAAATGTATTTTTGGATGTAATCTATACCAACTTCAGTTTCAATATCCTGTACAATATTTTGAAGCGTTTGTTTTGCAAGTTCAAGATCGATCTCTTTTTTGTTTAAAGAGGATTGAGCAATTAATGAAATAAGTACACCTTCCAGTTCTCTGACATTGGTATCCACGGAATAGGCCAAATATTCTATGACATTATCAGGGATGAAAGTCCCTTCAGCTTCCATTTTTCTATGAATAATTGCTACTCTGGTTTCGAAGTCAGGACTTTGAAGGTCAGCAGTTAATCCCCATTTAAATCGAGACAATAATCTTTCCTGCAATCCTTTAAGATCCTTCGGTGGACAATCGCTCGTCATTATAATTTGCTTGCCACTCTGATGTAGCTGATTGAATATGTGAAAAAAGATATCTTGTGTTTTTTCTTTGCCCGACATAAACTGAACATCATCCAGAATGAGCGTATCCAGGTTTAGATAAAAAGCGGAAAAATCCTGAACCTTATTATTCCTAAGAGCGTCAATAAATTGATTTGTGAATTTTTCAGAAGAAACATACAAAATAGAACTTCCTTCCTGAGCATCTTTTATCTTATTACCAATAGCCTGAATCAGGTGGGTTTTTCCCAGGCCAACACCGCCATAAACAAACAGTGGATTAAAGCTGGTAATACCCGGTTTGTCAGCAACCGCTAAGCCAGCTGCTCTTGCAAGCCTGTTGCAATCACCTTCAATGAAATTATCAAATGAATAATTTCTGTTGAGGGGTGAATCATAATAGAAGTTTTGTAAATGTTCGGTACTTGGACCAAAGCCTTTGAGTTGGTTTCCCTCATCGGGCCTTCTTCCGTTGGTAGAAATGTTCAAAGTTTTCGGACTTTCTTTTTCATTTCCTTTATCCACCACAATGGAATATTCCAATCTTGCATTGTCTCCTAATTCCTTTACGATAGCTTTTTTGAGAATTTGAACATAATGCTCTTCAAGATATTCGTAAAAAAAAGGGCTCGGGACCTGAATGGTTAAAACACTTTGAGATAATTTTATAGGTTTAATCGGCGCAAACCAAGTTTTAAAACTTTGATCGTTTACATTTTCCCTTATGCTGTTAAGACAATTATCCCAAATTTTAATACAATCTGTAACCATTCAAGAAGACCTAATTTAATGACTTGGATCTATTCTGTTATTCCCGATTTTTTTTCAGGCGGATGACAAAGCTGACAAAAAAAAGAATAACAAAAAAATGGCAAAAAACTTGACATTTTCGTTTTATAGCTCAGCAGGCGATTTGGTCAAAAACAAATTGAAATATCCCCATATAGTTATATGATTTATTAGAAGAATTAAATTTTGACCTTTGATCTATGAACTTAATGTTATGCAAATTATCCTGGGAAATTTAATTCTTATGAAATAATTGATTTAACTTAAATTTTAAGAAATGATCTTTAATTTAGAATTTCAGATCTCATAATTTTCGTCGAAATCTCAATAAAATATGTCTGTTAAATCAAGTGGCTCCGCAGATGAATTTGAAAAGTTAAGTTCAGATGAGTGGTGGTATAAAATTGATAAGGATTTAAAAGGAAAACCAAGGGAAATACTAAACCGAAATCTGGTTGAAGATTTAATTACAGAGCCTTTTTATCATTTTGATCAGGATAGTGCAAACAATAAATTATTTGAATATCAAGAAAGAGACCAAATTTTTCTTGACGGGGAAGCCTGGTTGTTGGGCCAGAAATTTTTTATAGCCGAGGGGAATGAAAAAGATGTGTCAGAACTAATAAGTGAATCAATAGGAGGGGATTGTAATTTAATAGAGCTCAGTTTTGAAAATGAATTTGAGTATTCTTTGATTTCAAAGGTTCTTGATAACTTCAAGGGGAAATTAATTCTAAGTTCAAATAATTCATCCAGTCTTCTAAGGGCTTATGATTTCTTGTGCGCAAAACTGAATAATGAGATTATATTGGATCCTGATTATTTATCCGCCATTGCAAAAGGGGATTTTAAGACGTTTTTAAGTTCGAAAACTTTTCATGATTCAATTATTGCCCTCAATTCAAATTTTCTTATAAGAAAAGGGGGCAATGAAATCCATGAAGGAATATATATTCTTTCCCTTTTAAATCTATTAATAGAAAGTTCATTGGAATTGAATATCCGGCCAAAGTATTTACTCAGGTTAAATACTGGTAGTAATTTCTTTCTTCAGATTGCAAAATTCAGGGTAATAAGAAAATTGGCTTCTATCATATTAAAGGAGTGGGGAATTGATTCGATTCCAATTATTGAAGCACAAAGTACCGAATGGAATAAATCTGTGTACGACCGCTTTACAAATATTTTGCGATTGAGTTCTGAAAGTTTTGCAGCGATTTCCGGAGGTGTGGACATACTAAATATTTCAGGTTTTGAAAAAGCACTTGATATTGAAAATGCTTTTACCTTTAGAAACGCCAGAAATATTTCTCACCTACTTAAACATGAAAGTCATTTGGATAAAGTAAATGATCAGGCTGCCGGATCTTACTATGTAGAAAAGTTAAGTGCTGATTATTCTGAAAAAGTTTGGGAAGGTTTTCAGGAAATTGAATCTAAAGGAGGATTGATTAAGTATAATTCCGATTTCAGCGTCGAAAAAATATTGGCCGAAGTCAAAACAAATGTTGAATCGCAATTTGGAAATAAACGGATAAAAATGGTGGGTACAAATTCATACCCCAATCCTCTCGATGAATTGACCAAAGAAAATATTCAAAACCGAACCAAAGAGAGACTGGCTTATAAATTTGAAAAATTAAGGGCAAGCGTAGATCTGAGAAATTTGGAGCGACAAAGAAAAAGACCTAAAGTGTTGTTGTTAAAATTGGGAAATTCAGAAATGCGTTTTGCCAGAGCGGGCTTTTCTACTAATTTTCTTGAATGCGCGGGGTTGGAAATAGATGAAAGCGATAAAATCGATAATAGATTAACAAATTTCGATATTACAGTCATATGTTCTGGAGACGATGAGTACATGGAATCCGGAACTTCCTGGGCAGAAGAAATTAAGACAGTTAAGCCGAAGATTAAATTAATCCTTGCCGGTAATCCTGAAAATAAGAAAGACCTTGAAAAAGCTGGAGTGGATTTCTTTATTCACATCAAAGCCCCGCTTGAAAATACATTAGTAGAAATTTTAAAATCCCTTGGAATTGAATAAGCCTGATTTTACGAGAGTATCAATAGATCACGTTCGAGCTGACAAGAATAAAGATTCTTTTCATGTGAATGAAGAATGGTTGTCGCCTGAAGGAATACCAATTCCACAATCTTTCGCAAAAGAAGAAATTGCAAAGCTGAATCACATCGGATATGGAGCAGGGGTAGAGCCGTATCTGAGAGGTCCTTATTCTACAATGTATGTGCTAAGACCCTGGACCATTCGTCAATATGCAGGGTTTTCAACAGCGGAAGAATCAAATGCCTTTTACAGAAGGAATCTTGCCGCAGGTCAAAAGGGCCTTTCGGTTGCATTTGATCTTGCCACGCATAGAGGCTATGATTCGGATCATGAAAGGGTTTCGGGAGATGTAGGAAAGGCAGGTGTTGCTATAGATTCTGTTGAGGACATGAAGATCCTTTTTGATCAAATACCTCTGGATAAAATGTCTGTTTCTATGACCATGAATGGTGCAGTGATCCCGATCATGGCATTTTTTATTGTTGCTGGAGAAGAAAGTGGGGTGGATGTTTCAAAACTTTCGGGCACCATACAGAATGATATTTTAAAAGAATTCATGGTTAGAAATACTTTTATCTATCCACCCATTCCTTCAATGCGACTGATCGGGGATATTTTTGAATACACAGCTAAAAATATGCCTCGTTTCAATTCTATAAGTGTTAGCGGTTATCACATGCATGAAGCAGGCGCTACTGCAGATCTTGAGCTAGCTTACACCTTGGCAGATGGACTCGAATATTTGCGAACTGGTATAAAAGCGGGGCTAAAAATTGATGAATTTGCTCCCAGGATATCTTTTTTCTGGGCCATTGGAATGAATCCCTTTATGGAAATGGCCAAAATGAGAGCAGGTCGTTTACTGTGGTCTAAAATTGTTAAAAAATTCAATCCTTCAAATCCAAAATCCATGGCTTTGAGAACGCATAGTCAAACCTCCGGATGGAGCTTGACAGAGCAGGATCCATTTAATAATGTGGCAAGAACATGTATTGAAGCCATGGCTGCGGCATTTGGACATACTCAATCACTACATACCAACGCGCTGGATGAAGCAATCGCCTTACCTACTGATTTTTCAGCCAGGATTGCGAGGAATACTCAAATATTTTTACAGGAAGAAACGGGCATTACAAATGTTGTTGATCCATGGGGGGGGTCTTATTATGTTGAATACCTTACAGACCGGCTGGCTAAAAAAGCCTGGAATCTAATAGAGGAAGTAGAAGAATTGGGTGGAATGGCAAAGGCCATTGAAACCGGAATTCCCAAAATGAGAATTGAAGAAGCTGCAGCAAAAAAGCAGGCAAGAATTGATTCTAAAAAGGATAGAATAATTGGATTGAATTGCTATAAAACTGACGAGAAGCTACAAATTGAACTTTTGGAGGTCGATAATAGCAGGGTGCGCCAGAAGCAAATTCAACGTCTGAATTCAATTAAAGAAAGTAGGAATAAAGAAAAAGTAGGTCAGGCTCTAAGCAAAATCACTTTAGCTGCAAAAGGTGAAATACAAGCAAATTTATTGTCTTTGGCAGTTGAAGCTGCAAGAGAGAGGGCAACTTTAGGCGAAATTTCGTATGCCATGGAAATAGCATACGATCGTCATAAACCATTAACTAAAACCATATCAGGGGTGTATTCAAAAGAACTAGAGAACAATGAATCGTTCAAAAAACTGAGAAAAAGAACTGAAGAATTTATAGAATTTGATGGCAGAAGGCCCAGAATTCTTATTGCCAAAATGGGTCAGGATGGACATGATCGAGGTGCCAAGGTAATTGCTACTAGTTTTGCCGATCTAGGATTTGATGTAGATATAGGTTCATTATTTTCAACACCACTAGAGGTAGCTCGACAGGCTGTAGAAAATGACGTCCATATAATTGGTGCATCAAGCCTGGCAGGAGGTCATAAAACACTAATTCCCGAATTGATTAAAGAACTAAAGAAATTAAAACGTTCGGATATACTCGTAGTGGCAGGAGGAGTAATACCTCAGGCCGATTATAAATATCTTTATGATCATGGAGTAACCGATGTATTTGGTCCGGGAACTGTAATTTCAGAAGCTGCCAACAAAATAATTGATAAATTAATGTCTGAATCCTAATTAAATGAATGGTATTGGTATTTATCGCTTTCTTATTTTAGTTGTACTGTTGAGTATATGCATTTTTGACTCTGCAGTGTCAAAAAATGACAAAATCAAAAAGGCATTTCAGGAAATAGCTTATTTACATATCGTTGGAGATAATTTTGAAGCTATAGATGAACTTGAAAAGCTCAACAAACGCATTGAAAAAAAATCAAAGCAATTATTTGTAGATCAATGTTATTGGAATCTGATGATGGCGCGTTGTCATGCAGCACTGGGTCAGTTTTCAAAAGCCGAAGATTATCTTAATGCCGGTAAATCGCTGTACAAAAAAGAACTTCCCGCGGGTGGAAGGGAAGAAATTCGAGTGTTGCGCTATTTAGGTGAATATTATATGGATAATCAGCATTATTTAAATGTTGAAAATTATCTAAATAAGGCCATGCATTTGGCGGAAAAACAAAATCCTGTTGATTCATTCCTTATTTATGAGTTGCAGTTGGAAAAGCTGGAAGCGCGGATGGCAAAAGGACAATTGTTGGATATTAAGCCCTTGTATGATTCCCTTTACGACTATTACGCTTCGCGTGCGGTTAAAAAGATTACTTATTTCGATGAAAAGAAAGGCAAATACAAAACAATAAAACTTAAGAAACACGAATATTTAGCCCGGGTATCAAGGGTAGCTGATTTTAAAAATTTATTGGCTGAATATTTCATTGAAAGAGGCGATTATACTACAGCAGATACTTTACTTGAAAGCAATCACAGCTACATTAAAAGTAATCTCAGCAAGACAACAAACGTATTTATAGATCATTTGATTAACCAGGCCAATTATTATGATGGAATAGGAGATTATAGGGATTCTTATTTAAGATGGGATGATGTTATCAATATTTCCAGAAGATCCGGTGATGATAATTACGTTAAAGACAGCCCAGAAGTACTAAGTGCCTATGAATCCATGATTTTAGTTTTGTTGAAAGATGGACGCTTTGCTCTGGCCAGAGAAATGATCAGATCTTTTGAAAACTCTCTTAGTACAGTATTGCGTTATAGAAATATTTATCAAAATAAAATTGATCATCTCAAGGTGCTGATGGCGGCTTTTGAGCAGAACTGGCCATTGGCAAAACGCGATCTTCAAAACATTATAAGAGACACAGTCACCGTTCCCACCGATCATCCTGAAAGAATAAAATATTTAGAAACCTATTACAAGATCAGCCTCAAACTGGAAGAGCTGGATCAGGCAGATAAGTACTTAAAAGAGCTGCTTTATACCTCTTCGCACAGTTTCGGAGAAACGAGCCCAATTTATTACAGGTTGCAATTAATATCGGCAGATTTTCATTTGAACACTGAGAGGAGAAATAAAGCACTTAAACAAGAACTCGAAAGATCGTATTTGAATGGTGTTAGAAAAATCTGGTATCCTACACACAAAGACTTTCACGACTACCAGAAATATTACATTTCATATTTGGAATCCAACGACAGAAATCAGGAAGCAATGGCCGAGCTAGATACTGTTTTAAACTATTTTGAAGAAAGAAATATTAAAAATTTTAATTATGCCATTCAATTGGATGAAATGGCCCGATTTCAATACAATTTGGGCTTTTACAATCAAATGGCCAATAGTCTTGACAGCGCAGCTAAATTATACGATGAATTAAAAAAAGAAAAGACCTTTGAGTATGCCAATCATCTTTTGAACAGGTCTCGTTTGTATTTTGTAAGCGGACGATTTAACGATGCCGAGGATTATTTCCGGGACGCAATTCGCAGAGCTGAAAAGTCAGAAAGTGATAATCCCTTTGTATCATTTGCAAGGATAGAAAATGAACTGGCACAATTGTATATCATCGTAGGTGAATACTCAAAAGCTGAAAAATTAATCGCTGAAGAAATAGCATTCGTCAAAGAACATTTAAGTGAAAATTCCCCACTTCTTATTGAACCTTACAATAATAAGGCAAGATTATTTTTGTTGAGCGGAGATTATACAGATGCTGAGGCATTTAACAAAAAAGCAATTGATATTAGCCAATCAACATTTGGAAAAAATTCCCTGAAACACAGTAAAAGTCTTGAGGTGCAAAAACTCATTGCATTGGAGAAAGGTGACTTTGAAAAGGCTGCTGAAATCACTGAGTTTGTAAAGCGAATGCAAATAAATTTACTGGGAGAAAAGCACATACTCGTTGCTAATTCAATAGCTGATCTTGCTGTAATTAAATATAATATGGGTGAAGGCGCAGGAAAATCCATCAGCGAATTGAACCGGGCGGCAAGCATTATTGATGAGGTTTTGGGATCAGGAAGTCCGCAATATGCCAATATTTTAAAACAGAAAGCATATTTATTTATCCGTGAAGGAAATATTGTAAAAGCTGAACCAATTCTCGATTCAGCTTATACTATTTGGTTAGAAAAAGTTGGTGATAAAAGCATTGAGGCGGCAGACCTGGAGGTTTTAAGAGGAGAACTCTTGATCAGACAAAAAATGTTTGATGAAGCAGAAGAAAATTATAAAGATGCCATGCGGGTCTACAAAAAGATTTTTAATGATGATCATCCAAAATATGTAAGAGCACTCAGTCTGCTTTCGAGAGTATTTTATATTAAAAAGGATTATGCCACCTGTATTAAATATTTGTCCGAATCCATGGATAAGTATTTAAACTTTATTGACCGGTTTTTCCCATCTATGAGCGAAAGGGAAAAAAACAAGTATTGGTCTTTTGTTAAAGGTGATTTTGAATTTTTTAATACTGTTGCCATGGAGGTTTATGAGGAGGAACCTAAACTGATAGGGGATGCTTATGGCTTTTCACTTGTAACTAAAGCAATACTTTTAAATTCCACCTTAAAAGTTAGACAGAGTATTTCAAATAGCGGAAATGCAGAATTAATCAGCAAGTACAACGATTGGATTTCAAGAAAAGAGGAATTGTCTTCGGCAGTTTCGATGAATGAATTGGACCTCCAGGAAAGCGGGATTGATATTGAAAATTTAAAAGAACAGGTAGAAAATCTGGAGAAGGAATTAAGCCACATGTCTGATATATTTTCTGCCAACTTAAATCAATCGCGATTGGATTGGAAGGATGTCAGAAAAAATCTTGAGGACCGCGAAGCGGCGATTGAGATAATAAGATTTAGAAAATACCATGAATCCTTTACCGATACTATAATTTATGCAGCATTGATTGTAACAAAGGAGACCAAAAAAGCACCGGAACTCATTGTTTTGGAAAATGGTCTTGAAATGGAAAACAAATATTTCAAAGGCTATAAAAACAGAATTAAGTTCAAATTAAAAGATCCTGTGAGCTACAATATATTTTGGGAACCTATAGATAAACATTTACAAGAAGTTGATAAAATCTATTTATCAGTTGATGGAGTTTATAATCAAATTAATGTAGAAACACTTCAAAAACCTGATGGTCAGTATCTCATTGATGATAAAAACATTATCCTTCTCTCAAATACAAAGGAAATTGTACTTAAGAAAGGAAGATTGGCACTCAGAGGTAAAAACAACGCGGTACTTTTTGGAAATCCTGTTTATCATTCTTCTGACGGCTCGCTTTCCCCACTACCGGGAGCCGAAAAAGAAGTTGAATTTATTTACGATTTCCTGAAATCCAACAACTGGGATTGCGCTGTTAAATACAGCGAACAAGCCACTGAAATGGCAGTAAAAAGCTTAAGAAGTCCTAAAGTTTTTCATGTGGCAACTCACGGTTTTTTTGTTCCCGATGTTAAATCGCAAAAAGAGTTGGAATTAGAGGAACTGGGTTTAAAACAAAGATTTGACAATACGCTTCTCAAATCCGGATTGGTCCTGGATTATGGTGGCGATTTATTGGATAAAGTAAAGCCAATAAATTTCAACCGGGAAAATGGACTACTAACGGCCTATGAAGCGATGAATTTGAATTTGGATGAAACCGACCTTGTTGTATTGAGCGCTTGTGAAACTGGCCTTGGTGATGTAGCTGCAGGTGAAGGCGTTTACGGTCTTCAAAGATCACTAATTGTGGCGGGAGCCAGATCGGTGATAATGTCACTTTTTAAGGTTTCAGATGAAGCCACACAAAAACTGATGCTATTGTTTTATGAAAAGTGGCTCAGTGGAATGGATAAACGAACCGCATTTATTGAGGCCAAAAGAGAAATGAAAAAGGACTACCCCGAACCTTTATATTGGGGTGCATTTGTCATGATTGGTTTTGATTGATTTAATAAGAAATAAGTTTCGATCTTCGAATTGAATCTTTTGCTGAAGGATTTAATTGATAATTTCCTTCATATATCCCTTTGCTTTCCCAGTCTCCATAGATTGAATTGGGGAAAACGATAAATTTTCTACCAAATGTCGAACGGAGTGAATCCGTCAAAGCGTTTCTATGAACGGTTCCTTTATTATCAAACAATTCACTAAAATCAGACATATTATCACCCATATAAAGGACAACATCATAATTCTGCAGGACTCTTTTTCGTCTTATTTCCTTACCGCTACTAGTTGTTTTTAAGAAAACAAAAGAAGAATCTGCATTGGGCAAGCCCAGTTTTTGTAAATTATTTATGGTTGCTGTTTTCTCCGATTCACTGCGGTTTGAAATGTAAAATATTTCAATGCCCATTTCCTTAACCCGTGTAAAAAAATCTATGGCTCCGGGAATTGCTTTTGCCTTTTCTAATAGAACCCATTCCTTCCATGATTTTTTTGAGTATTCCTGGTTTTTTTCAATCAGCATTGCATTATAAAATGAATTATCAATTACAGTTTCATCAAGGTCACTTATAATAGCTAATGGCTTTTCGTTATGCGCCTCAAGATCTTTTAGATTATCCAAAGCAATATTATAGGCCTGATAGCATAGAGCGCGATGTTCTGCGGAATGCTGTTGCCATAATACAGATTGAACAGAATAATCTCTTAGCCTGAGATCAGTATTGGGATTAGTCTTATCAATAGAGTTTGAACATGCTGAAAGTAGAATGAATACTACAATATTCAGAGCGAAGCTTAAGTGTTGATGGATCATTGATAGATTTAAAAATAGAATGAATAAAAGCCCCTGATATTGTTGTTGTTAATACCCTCGATTCTTACTCTGCCTTTGACGTTCTTTAATATTTTTTCAATTTCTCTTGCTTGTTTTACACTATTGCCATTAATAGCCGTAATAATAAAACCTTCTTTTAAACCGAGATCTCTGAATAATCCCGAGCTGATACTATTAATTCTGATTCCACTATTGATTCGCAACTGTTTGGCCAAATAATTGGGAATTTCTTCCAATTCTGCACCCAAAAATTCAGATTCAAAGACAATTCTTCGGATTAGATCTGTAGTGCCTTCAACATTGGTTAGGGTTAGTTCTTTCTCAATTAGTTCGGAATTTCGCTTATATACCAATTTGATCTTATCGCCTGGCCGGTAATAACTCAATTGTTCATCAAATTCAGATTCCGTATCTACAATATTATCATCAATTTTAAGGATAATGTCCCCGGCTTCTAAACCGATTTTATCAGCAGGAAAATTCTTCTCCACATGATTAATAACAACACCATCCAGATTTTCAAGATTTAATTTATCTGCAACTTTCTCTGTTACAGGCTGAATTTCAATACCTAAAGTTGCTTTTTGAACTCTTCCATATTGTATCAGGTCATCTGCTACTTTTTTTGCAATATCTACGGGTACAGCAAATCCATAGCCTGAAAATGCCCCTGAAGGTGATAAAATAGCGGTATTTATGCCAACCAATTCTCCACTCAGGTTTACCAATGCACCTCCGCTGTTCCCGGGATTGATGGCAGCATCCGTTTGGATAAAAAAGTCTATAGGAAATCTATTGGACAGTTTATTGAGGTCTCTTCCTTTTGCACTAACAATTCCCGCAGTAACTGTTGAGGTTAAGTTAAATGGATTTCCCACTGCCAAAACCCAATCGCCAACCTGCAATTCTTTCGAACTACCAATTTTAATGGCTGGCAAATTTTTCTCTTCGATTTTTATTACAGCGATATCAGTTCCCGGATCCGTACCTATTACTTCAGCTTCGTAATTTCTCTTTCCGATATTTACCATAATCTTTTGTGAATTATCAATGACATGGTTGTTAGTTATGATATAGCCATCTTTTGAATAGATAACTCCCGATCCGGAAGAGATCACTTCTTGCGTTCTTCTCGTAGAACCGCCGTTAAAAAACCAGTCTAAAAGATTAATGGTCTCGTATTCGTGAGAAAAAATAGTTTTTATATAGACAACACTTGGCGTGCTGCTATTCGAGGCTTCCCTGAAATTAACATCCGGAATAGCTCTTGAATATGATTGCTCGGTATTATATACCGGTTTTTCTTCAACTATTTGTTTAGAATTATAAGGGCTTTGCTCTTCTGAAAAATATTCTGAATAAATAAATGCTCCTCCAAGCCCGGATAGTGAAGAAATTAAAACCGTAATTAGTGTTTTTTTCATTTTTCAATTTTGCTCACGATCATTGCAATATTAATAAGTCTTTGAAAACCTAAGAAGTTCTGTATCTTTTAAAATTCTAATGGGCATAAAAAGTTGGCTAAGTATTCCTTTTGCAAAGTACGTTGTTAATCAACAACGTAAATGGGCACAAAAACCTGCGATGCATCAAAAACGAACTTTTGAGAATCTCATTGTCCAGGGAAGAGAAACTTTGTTTGGTGAAGATCACGGCTTTAAACATATCAGAAGCGTAAAAGAGTTTCAAGAACGGGTACCCTTAAGGGATTATGAACAATTAAGGCCATACATTGACAAGATCCGTGCGGGGGAAAGTGATGTGCTTTGGAAAGGTCGTCCGATTTATTTTGCCAAAACTTCCGGTACAACTTCGGGCTCAAAATATATTCCAATTACCAAAAGTTCCATTCCCAATCATATTAATTCTGCAAGAAACGCTCTTCTCAGCTACATTAGAGAATCAGAAAACAGCTCATTTGTTGACGGGCAAATGATTTTTTTATCGGGAAGTCCTGAGTTAAATATGGAAGGTGATATTCCAACCGGAAGGTTATCCGGAATTGTCAACCATCATATACCACAATATCTTAGAAGAAACCAGAAACCAAGCTACGAGACAAATTGTATAGAGGATTGGGAAGCTAAGTTGGATAAAATAATTGAGGAAACGGGTGAGGCTGATATGCGACTTATTTCAGGAATTCCTCCCTGGATTCAAATGTATTTTGATAGGTTAATTGAAAAATATAAGCGGCCAATTTCAGAAATTTTCCCAAATCTTTCTCTGATCGTTCATGGGGGTGTCAATTTCAAACCTTATAGCAATAAATTGTTCGAAAGTATTGGAAAGGAAATTGATGCCATTGAAACCTATCCGGCATCAGAAGGATTTTTTGCTTTTCAGGACAGCCAGAATGAAGAGGGCTTGCTGCTCCAGTTAAATTCGGGGATATTCTATGAATTTGTGCCACTCGAAGAAATTCAGAATGAAAACCCTAAAAGATATTGCATTGAAGACGTGGAACTTGATAAAAACTATGCAATAATAATAAATAGCAATGCCGGTTTATGGGCTTATTTGATTGGCGATACTGTCAAATTTGTTTCAAAATCACCATACAGAATCGTTGTAACGGGTAGGGTCAAACATTTTATATCAGCTTTTGGCGAACATGTAATTGCAGAAGAAGTGGAAAAGGCTTTGAACGAGACGATTAAAAAATTCACGGAATGCGAGATAGTTGAATTCACAGTTGCTCCAAAAATTAATCCTGAAAAGGGTCTCAGTTGTCATGAATGGTTTATTTCCTTCTCAAAACAACCAAACAATATTACTTCTTTCGAAAAGGAATTAAATTTGCAACTTTGCCGACTAAATTCATACTACGATGATCTCATCCAGGGCAATATTCTTAAGAATCTTGAAGTTGCAATTTTGCAACCCGATGCGTTTATCAGATTTATGAAAAAAAATGGAAAACTGGGAGGTCAGAATAAAGTCCCGCGATTATCAAATGACAGAAAATTTGCAGATGGTCTTACAGAATTTGCGCTAAATCAAAAATGAATCTAAATCTATTTCCAAGAAATATCGGAATTTTAGGATCTACCGGATCTATAGGAACACAGGCTCTGGAGGTGGTGCGAAATTATCCGGGGAAATTTAATATCAATGTCCTGACTGCAAATAATAACGCAGAACTATTAATTAGTCAGGCTTTGGAATTCCAGCCGGAGCATGTTGTAATTGCCAATAAAGATAAATACCAACAAGTCAAAAATGCATTAAAAAAAGAATTTGTTAACGTTCATTCCGGTGAAGACGCCATCTCTGATGTAGTTCAGATCAATGAACTCGATGTGGTTTTAACGGCCTTGGTTGGCTATGCCGGCTTAAGACCAACCATAAAGGCACTGGAAAAAGGTAAACACATTGCACTGGCCAATAAGGAAACCTTAGTTGTTGCCGGAGAATTGATAAAAAAATTAGCGGATAAATATGACTGTGAGATTTACCCTGTAGACTCAGAACACTCTGCTATTTTTCAATGCATGATCGGAGAAGAGGAAGAGAATATCGAAAAAATATATTTGACAGCCTCAGGAGGACCATTTAGAGGAAAGAAAAGAGAGCAACTGGAAAATGTAAGTATTCAAGAGGCACTGAACCATCCAAATTGGAATATGGGCTCGAAGATTACCATAGATTCTGCCACTTTAATGAATAAAGGTCTGGAGGTTATAGAAGCAAAGTGGCTTTTTGGTTTACATGAAGATCAGGTAGAAGTTGTGGTTCACCCGCAATCGGTTATTCACAGCATGGTACAATTCAAGGACAGCTCGATCAAGGCACAATTGGGTATTCCTGATATGCGTATTCCAATACAATACGCCTTGAGCCACCCTTTAAGACTGGAATCTGATGTGCCAAGATTTAATTTCAAGAATTACCCCATGTTTACTTTTGAAGAACCGGATTTTGATACTTTTAAAAATCTAAAGCTGGCATTCGAGGCCTTAAAAAAAGCGGGTATTGTGCCTTGTGTTTTGAACGCAGCAAACGAAATTGCTGTTGAGGGGTTTTTAAATAATAAAATTGGATTTTTAGCAATGTCAGACTTAATAGAGCATTGCATGAATAAAATAACATACATTGCTCATCCAAATTATGAGGATTATGTTAGTGCAGATAGGGAAACAAGAATTATAGCAAAGGAATATTTAAATAGATGGAAGGATTAATTATGACGGGCCAGCTGTTGCTGGGACTGTCCATTTTAGTAGGATTACACGAATTGGGACACCTTATAGCTGCCAAGGTTTTTGGGATGAGAGTGGAAAAGTATTCCATTGGTTTTCCACCAAAAATTTGGGGAATAAAATACGGCGAAACCGAATATTCAATCGGTGCTATTCCATTGGGGGGCTTTGTAAAAATTGCCGGGATGGTGGATGAATCTCTCGATACAGATAAAATGGAATCACATCCCGAACCATGGGAATTCAGGGCTAAACCCGCCTGGCAGAGATTAATCGTGATGCTCGGTGGAATAATCGTCAATGTAATTACAGGTATCGTAATTTTTGCTATGCTGAAATTTAGCTATGGCGAAACTTTTATTTCCAAAGATGAGGTCAATAAGCATGGAATATATGCCCATTCTTTAGCCGAGGAGATAGGATTAAAAACAGGAGATAAAATCGTTAAAATAAATGGAGAAGACTTTGATGATTTTGCGGAAGTTCAGGGTAGTAAAGTTTTATTGGAGTCAAATGCCTTTTTCACTGTATTGCGCGACGGAAGCGAAGTCATTGTGGAAGTACCTGACGATTTTATTTCGAAGAAAATAGAAAGTGACGAACCCTTTATTTCTCCTCTTGAGCCATTTATTGTAGGTGAAGTTTTGAAAGGAAGCGTTGCGGATAAAGGGGGATTACAAACAGGAGATAAAATTATTTCTGTAAATGGTATTGAAGTAAATTATTTTCAGACTTTAGTAGATGTTCTTTCGGAGAACAAAGGAAATACCGTCAACGCAAAAATTTCAAGAAATGGTGAAAATCTTGAAAAAGAATTTGAAGTTGGGGAAGATGGTAAGTTGGGATTTTATTCAGAATCATTACTTCAAAAATCAACTGTAGAATATGGCTTTTTCGAAAGCATTCCAAAAGGTGCTGGAATGGCTTTTACCGTGGTTTATGATAACATAAAAGGATTTGGCAAAATTTTTAGCGGGGATGTGGCAGCCGATAAGGCAATTTCAGGCCCTATTGGAATTGCCAAGTTTTTTGGAGGTCAGTGGATTTGGCAAAAATTCTGGTATATAACGGGCCTCTTATCCATGGTTTTGGCCTTTATGAATTTACTTCCAATTCCCGCTCTTGATGGTGGACATGTTGTATTTCTTCTATTTGAAATAGTATCCGGAAGGGCGCCTTCATTGAAATTTCTGGAAGTGGCTCAAAAAATTGGTATGGTAATTCTTCTTGGAATTATGGGCTTTGCCATATTCAATGATATTATAAAAGTGATTTTTTAATCGCGAAAGATTTCAAACTCAACCCGGCGGTTTAGGTGTCGGTCTTCATCACTTTTCTCAATTTTAACAATTGGTTTGTCAAATCCGTATCCAATGGCCTCAATTCGATTGGATTCTATTCGGCCATTTTCTATGATGTAATTTTTAATTGCATTTGCCCTGGAATGTGACAAACGGTGATTTGCTTCTGAATCGCCCTGAGAATCAGTATGTCCTGATATTCTCAGGTTAAAATCCGGATGATCCAATAAAAATTCTATTACCTTATAAATATCATCCTCCATAGATGGCAATATGGTTGAATCTCCTTGAAGAAATTCAATGGATTCAAATTTGAGTTTGCTAGAGATGGGATTGGTTGAAAATAGACGTTCTGTATCTCCGTCTAATTCAAAAATTTCTTCGATTCTAAAAAAATCTTCGCCCTGAATGACTAAAAGATATGTTCCGTTATTGATCAAATCAAATTCAAAGCTGCCATCGGGTCTCAGATATTTAGGGGCTATGGCAATACCTTTTTCAAGATCGATGACTGATGCGATTCCTTTTAAGGGAAGACCTGTAGCCGTATCCAATACGGTACCTTTAAACTTGGTTGTAGCTTTAGGTTGAGCCCCCATAGGCAATGGAAAAGAATGAAGATCCAAATTGTCAATATCATCCGCTTCTGAGCGAGCGTAATAGAGATGTTCAGATTTACTATCGATAGTAAAATAATATTCACTGCCTTCACCATTTACTAAAGGTCCTATATTCTTTGGTTCTGAAAACTTGTGTTCGCTTCCCAATCTTGTTTTATAAATATCAAAGCTTCCGAAATTAACTATTTGACCATTGGAACTAAAGTACAATACATTCTCCTTGGGGTGAAAATATGGACTTACTTCACTTTTCCTCGTATTGATTTTTGGCCCTATATTTTTTGCCGGCATCCATTTTCCCTCTTTGTCTTTTATGGAATAATAAATATCAGATAAACCAAACCCTCCCAGTCTGTCAGATGAAAAAAAGAGTGTATCTCCGGAATGCGATAAGGTAGGTTGGGAATCCCATGCTTTGCTGTTAATGGTAACGCCTAAATTTTTTATGTAGCCCCAGGTGGAATCTTCTCTTTTCCTCGCCTGAAATATATCGCAGTCGCCGTAGCAATCGGGGCAATCGCATTTTACAAATAGCAATGTTTTTTCGTCCCTTGAAAGAAAAGGTGAACCTTCATTGTATTGAGAATTAATATCGGTCAATGGTTCCGCCCATACCCAGTGATCGTTCCACTTTTCAGTGACATAGAGGTCTTCATCCTGCCGGTATCCAAAAGCTTCCTTAACTTCATTTCGTCTGGAAGAAAAAATAAGAACATCTCCCTTTAAGTTGATGGTTGGGCCATAATCTGAAGCGAGTGAGTTGACGTCTTCGCCCATATTCAAATAAATATCAGGAGGGTGTAAGGTATCTGTTGATTCGTCTGTACCGACGAGGTCATAATAATATTGAATCGGAACGTAGTACTCTTTGTCAAGTACCGTTAGAGAATCGTAAAAAATTCGCACTTTTTGAACGCTGTCTCTTTTATGTCTTAATACATAGCGATAAACCACTTTTGCATCTTCCAGTCTGCCCGTATTTTCATACAATTGCCCCAATCGCCACATCATATCCGTGTTCTTATAAAAATTTTGTATGCCAAATTGACTGATATATTTTTCCAGCTCCCTGATCAGTTTTGATATTTTATTTTTCTTTTGAAGCCTAAGTATTTTTTTGACTTTGCCTTTTTTATAATAATAGGGGATGTTGCCAATATTTGAGAATTCAAAAGGTTGATAAAACTCTGAAGACTGGGATTGAGCCACTACATCTCTATTTTTTGGGCCTTCAGGCATAGAAAAGGTAGTGGTTAAGGCGACTCCACAAATCAATAAGATAATACAGTAAAATTTTCCGGAAAATGATCTCAAATTGAAATTGTCATAAAAGTGGCCAATAAACCTCTTTTTCAAATTTAATACATTTTCTCTTAGTCCCTTTTTTGGCATAGCTATTGCACCAAAATATAATTCAATTTATGAAAGTAAAATGCAGATCAATATTGATACATTTTACTGCCAATATGGCAATTTCTCATGCATGATATGAAAAAACCAGATAATACAGTTTCAAATAAATATGTTTTAGCAGAATTAATTGACGATGACGGAGATTTTATACCATTAATTTCTCCCGAAGATGATACCGATCCGGATGACGTTCAGGAGATTGATGCCTTACCAATATTACCCGTTAGAAATACTGTTTTATTTCCGGGAATGGTTATACCCATCACGGTTGGACGTGAAAAGTCAATTAAACTTGTTAAAAAAGTCTATAAACAAGACAGGACCATAGGGGTAATCACTCAAAAAAACAATAAAACCGACGATCCAGATTTCAATGATCTTTACAGAATTGGTACCGTTGCACATATTGTAAAAATGCTGGTTTTACCCGATGGGAATACAACCATTATAATCAGAGGAAAAAGAAGGTTTGAACTTTTGGACCCTATCAGTACCAATCCTTTTTTCTCAGCCAAAGTGAGAACCCTTGCAGAAAGGTTTCCCAATAAAAACAGCAAGAAAATTTCGGCTTTAATTTCTTCAATTCAGGAAGCGGCCAAAAAAATTCTGAAATTAAATCCAGAAATTCCAAAGGAGGCGCAGGTCGCCTTGGACAATATTGAAAATCCGGGATTTTTAATTCACTTTTTAAGTTCGAATATTAGTGCAGAGGTGTCTGAAAAGCAGAAACTTCTCGAAATTGAAGATGGGGTTGACCGGGCAACATTACTGCTCGAATACATGTTGAAGGAAGTAAAAATGCTGGAACTGAAGCATGAAATTCAAACCAAAGTTAGTACCGATATAGACCAACAGCAAAGGGATTATTTCCTGCGTCAACAAATAAAAGTGTTGCAGGACGAACTTGGATATGAAACACCTGACCAGGAGGTTGAAAAACTTAGAGTTAAGAGTAAAGAAAAAAAATGGGCTAAAGAAGTTGAGTCTCATTTCAATAAGGAACTGGACAAGTTGTTGAGAATGAACCCACAGGCAGCTGAATATCCGGTTACGATGAATTATGCTGAACTCATGTTGGATTTGCCCTGGGAGGAATATTCAAAGGACAATTTTGATCTTAAGAGGGCCAAAAAAATACTTGATGAAGATCATTATGGATTGCAGAAAGTAAAAAACAGAATCCTTGAATACCTGGCGGTATTAAAACTTAAGAACGACATGAAAGCTCCAATTTTATGTCTTTACGGTCCTCCGGGAGTAGGTAAAACCTCATTGGGAAGATCGATTGCCAAAGCACTTGGCCGAAAATATGTGAGAATGTCATTGGGGGGAATAAGAGATGAAGCAGAAATTAGAGGACACAGAAAAACCTATGTAGGTGCCATGCCCGGAAGGATTATTCAAAATATTAAAAAAGTAGGTTCAAGTAATCCAGTTTTTATTCTTGATGAAATCGACAAAGTAGGAGCAGATTTCAGAGGCGATCCTTCTTCGGCCTTGCTTGAAGTTTTAGATCCGGAGCAGAATGCCACATTTGTCGATAATTACCTGGAAGTGGAGTACGATCTGTCAAAAATTCTATTTGTGGCTACTTCAAATTCACTTGAGAGTATTCAGCCTGCACTTCGTGACCGAATGGAAATAATTGAAATAACCGGTTATACCCTTGAGGAGAAAGTACAAATAGCTAAAAAACATTTATTGCCAAAGCAGAGGAAATCGCATGGCTTAAAGGCAGCTCAATTTAGCATGAATAATGAGGCCATCACTAAGGTGATCGAAGGCTACACCAGAGAATCAGGTGTTAGGGAGCTAGAAAGAAAAATCGGAGAATTGGCCAGAAGCACGGCAAAATCCGTAGCAATGGAGGAAGATTTTGATTCAAAACTGAGTGGAAAAAATGTGATCGAAATTTTAGGTACAGAAATATTTGATAAGGAGATTTACGATAATAATGAAATAGCTGGAATTGTTACAGGTCTCGCCTGGACACCTTACGGCGGTACAATTCTTAACATAGAGTCAAGCTTGAGCCGGGGTAAAGGAAAATTAACCCTTTCAGGTCAGTTGGGGGATGTAATGAAGGAATCTGCCATGGCGGCGATTTCCTATTTAAAAGCTCATGCCCCTGAATTGGGAATTGATTATCGCATTTTTGATCAGTTTGATCTTCATATTCACGTACCCGCCGGAGCAGTTCCTAAAGATGGACCCAGTGCGGGAATTACGCTATTCACTTCAATAGCTTCTTTATTTACTCAAAGAAAGGTTAAAAATAAATTGGCAATGACAGGCGAAATCACCTTGAGTGGTAAAGTATTACCGGTAGGCGGAATTAAAGAAAAAATCTTAGCGGCTAAAAGAGCCGGAGTAAAAGATATTATTCTGTGTGAGCGCAATAAAAAGGATTTTGAAGATATTGAAAATGAAATGATCAAAGGGATAAATATTCACTATGTGAGCGATGTGAAATCTGTATTGGATATCGCACTTCTAAAAACCAAAGTCCAAAATCCTATAGATTTGCAGGTCTTAAATTCAAAGGATCAGCAGAGCTAGTTTCAATTTAAGTGTAATATTAGCGTTGAGACTAAAAGTCTAAAATTTGAACAGACTACAATTAATTATTTTAATCTTAATTTGTCATGGAGCTTTATTTGCTCAAATAGGTGGTTCTCAAAGCCTTGACTTTGCAAATACAGCTGTAAATGCCGGAGTTTTTGCCATAGGAGGAGTTGATGTAAGTCATAGAGATCTGGACAATAATCATTTTTGGCAAAACCCCGCTTCCCTAGATACAGGATTTAACAATTTCATATCCTACAATTACAATGCTAATTATGTAGACATTCAAAATCACACACTCAGCTATACAAGAAGCAAAGAAAAGATTGGCAATTTTGCCTTTGGCCTGTCTTACTGGAATTATGGGGAGATGCAGGAAACCGATGAAAATGGCAATGAGATCGGGGAATTCAGGGCTTCTGATTTGATTGTAAATATTGCCTATGGAAGACGGTTTGAAAATTTTTCCTATGGATTGAATATGAAAATAGCCAATTCCACAATAGCCTCTTTTAATTCCACGGCCTTATTGTTTGACCTTGGAGGTCAGTTTATCCATCCTAAAGAGGATTTTATTATAGGTATGGTTTTTAGAAATATTGGAATGCCTCTTAGTAAATTTACCTCGGATACAGAATTTGTTTTGCCTTTCGATCTTAGAATTGGAAGTTCATACAAACCAAAACACATGCCTCTGCGTTTTTCTGCCACATTGCACAGGTTGTATCGTTATGATATAGTTTATGATGATCCTAATATATTTACGGGTTTTGATGAAAATGGCGAACCAATTCGGGAAGAACCAAATACCCTTGACAAATTAACAAGACACTTGATTATTGGAACCGAACTATTGATTACCAAGGGATTCAATATTCAGGCGGGGTATAATTTCATGAGGAGAACCGAATTGCAAATTGTAGAAAGAAAAGCTTTGGTAGGGTTTTCTTTTGGTATGCTATTAAAAGTGAAATCAGTGCAGTTTGCATTGGCAAGATCTGTGGATCATATTTCAGGAGCCACTACCAAATTGACCTTAACTAGTGATCTTAATTTTATCACTAAAAACAGAATTTAATGGAAAATAAATATTTAACTCCTTCCGAAATAGTGAAGGAACTCGACAAATATATAATTGGGCAGGATGATGCAAAACGAAATGTAGCCATTGCATTGAGAAATCGGTGGAGACGTTTGAATGCTGATGAGGATATAAAGCAGGAAATAGTCCCTAATAATATATTAATGATTGGCACAACAGGTGTAGGGAAAACCGAAATAGCCAGACGTCTTGCATCAATAGCGGATGCTCCATTTACAAAAGTTGAAGCCTCAAAATTTACTGAAGTAGGTTATGTAGGAAGGGATGTTGAAAGCATGGTGAGAGATTTAGTTGAGCATTCGGTCAAATTGGTCAAAATTAGAAAGAAGGCCGAGGTTGAAGAAAAAGCCAAAGATGCAGTTGAAGAAACGATATTAAATATTTTGATTCCGCCGATAAAAAGTAAATCGGTTCAAATGCAGGTCAATGACGACAGCACTGATAACTCAGAGATGTCGGAAGAAGAACTCAATCAAAAGACAAGGGAAAGATTCAGAGATAAGCTAAGAAAAGGTGAGCTGGATGAAAGAAAAATTGAAATTGATGTTCAGCAAAGCATGATGCCCGGTGTGGGCGTAGTTGGAGGAGGAATGGATGAAGTATCAATGATGAACATTCAGGAAATGATAGGCGGTATGATGCCGAAAAAAAATAAAAAGCGCAAGATGAGCATCAAAGATGCGCGCAAAGTTCTTTTAGATGAAGAAACTTCAAAACTCATTGATATGGATGAGGTAAAAGAAGAGGCCATCCGCAAAGCTGAAAATACAGGTATTATTTTCATTGATGAAGTTGATAAAATCGCCAAAGGTGGCGGTGGAGCCCAGGGTGGCCCCGATGTAAGTAGGGAAGGAGTTCAACGCGATCTTTTACCAATTGTTGAAGGGTCTACGGTAAATACCAAATACGGTATTATTAACACTGATCATATATTATTTATTGCCGCCGGTGCATTCCACGTGTCCAAACCTTCGGATCTTATTCCGGAACTTCAGGGAAGATTTCCCATTCGAGTAGAGCTTGAGAGTCTAACGGAAAAAGATTTCATCAGGATAATTAAAGAGCCAAAAAATGCCTTGACGAAGCAATATGAAGCACTTTTAAAAGCCGAAGATGTAGAGCTAAAGTTTAGCGATGAGTCTTTAAATGAAATTGCTGCTATAGCCTTTAAAATTAATTCTGAAGTTGAAAATATAGGTGCAAGACGATTGCACACAGTAATGAGCAAATTACTCAATGAAATCCTGTTTGAAGTTCCCGATAATATCACACCTGGAACAAGCCTTTCCATCAGCAAGGAAATGGTTCACGAAAAGCTGGATAGTCTGATAAAAAATAAAGATTTAAGTCAATACATTTTATAATTGATTCAAATTGTAAAAATACTAAGCTTAATAAAGCTTAATTTCTATTTTTGCCACTTAATAAAAACGAGCTAAATGAAAATAGCAATTGTTGGAACGGGATATGTAGGTTTGGTGACCGGTACATGTTTTTCAGAAGTAGGTATAGATGTGACTTGCATCGATATAGATGAAAGGAAAATTGAGAATCTAAAAGAGGGTATTTTACCGATTTACGAGCCCGGATTAAAAGAAATGGTTCACCGTAACCTGGAAAAGAAAAGATTGCATTTTTCAACTGACCTGGCCACAAGTATTCAGGGAGCTGAAGCGGTTTTTATAGCTGTTGGTACGCCACCTGATGAAGATGGAAGCGCTGATCTTAAACATGTGCTTAAAGTGGCTTCTGAAGTTGGTAAAAATATGAATGATTATATGGTGGTAGTAACCAAAAGCACGGTTCCGGTTGGAACTGCTGAAAAAGTTCACGAAGCCATAAAAAATGAACTGGATAAAAGAGATGGTGACTTTGAATTTGACGTCGCATCAAATCCTGAATTTCTTAAGGAAGGCGCCGCTGTAAACGATTTTTTAAAGCCCGACAGAATTGTAATTGGAATTTCCAGTGATAAAGCCAAAAACATAATGGAGAAGCTATATCATCCTTTTACATTAAATGGTCATCCTACCATATTTATGGATATTCCTTCTGCTGAAATGACCAAATATGCAGCTAATTCCATGTTGGCTACCAAAATTAGTTTTATGAATGACATCGCTAATTTATGCGAATTATTGGGTGCTGACGTCAATTTGGTAAGAAAAGGTATTGGGAGTGACCCAAGAATAGGTAATCAGTTTATTTATCCGGGTATTGGTTATGGTGGATCCTGTTTTCCAAAAGATGTGAAAGCTCTGATTAAAACTGCCAATGAGAATGGATATTCTTTAAAAGTTCTTCAGGCTGTAGAAGATGTCAATGATGCTCAAAAAAGTGTTTTATATCAAAAAATTAAGAAGAGATTCAAAGGAGATTTAAAAGGTAAAAAAATTGCTGTTTGGGGACTATCCTTCAAACCTAAGACCGATGATATGAGAGAAGCGCCCTCTCTTGTTTTAATCGATTTACTTTTAAAAGCCGGTTGCGAAGTACATGCCTACGATCCGGTTGCCGTAGAGGAGGCGAAAAGGCATTTAAATAATGATGTGCATTATGGCGATGACATGTATGAAGTATTAAAAGATGCCGATTGTCTGGCTATTTTTACTGAGTGGTCGGAATTTAGATCTCCGGATTTAAAACAGGTTTCTGAGCTTTTAAAGAATAAATTGATCTTTGACGGCCGAAATATTTATACTTATAGCCAGATGAAAGATTCGGGCTTTGAATATTATGGCATTGGATTTAAACCAATTATGGCTTAATTAATGAGAAAACGGATTTTAATTACCGGCGGAGCGGGTTTTCTTGGATCTCACCTATGTGAGAAACTTCTAAATGAAGGCAATGAAGTAATTTGCCTCGATAATTATTTTACGGGCTCCAAGGAGAATATAGTCCATCTCAGAGACAATCCATTTTTTGAAGTTATAAGACAGGATGTTATTCATCCTTATTATGCAGAAGTTGATCAGATTTATAATCTGGCTTGTCCGGCATCACCGGTTCACTACCAATATAATCCTATCAAAACCATAAAAACCTCAGTAATGGGCGCTATAAATACCCTTGGTTTGGCTAAAAGAACTAAGGCGAGGGTACTTCAGGCCAGTACTTCTGAAGTGTATGGAGATCCAAAAGTTCACCCTCAGGAAGAATCATATTGGGGGAATGTCAATCCGATTGGACCAAGAGCGTGTTACGATGAAGGAAAACGCTGTGCTGAAACGCTCTTTATGAATTATCATACTCAAAATGGCGTGGACATTCGCATCATTAGAATTTTTAATACTTATGGTCCGAGGATGAATGAAAATGATGGGCGGGTGGTTTCAAATTTTATTGTTCAGGCACTTAAAGGACAAGACATTACGATTTACGGTGAGGGATTGCAGACCCGAAGTTTTTGTTATGTAGATGACCTCGTGAACGGTATGTACAAACTGATGAATAGCAAAGAATCATTGCACATGCCAATAAACATTGGAAACCCGAATGAATTTACTATAAAACAATTGGCAGAAAAGGTGATTGATATTACCGGTTCTTCTTCAAAACTCGTATATAAACCTCTGCCTGCAGACGATCCAATGCAGAGACAGCCAAACATTGATAAGGCAAGAGAAAAGTTATCATGGGAGCCAAGCATAATGCTGGATGAAGGACTCAAAAACACGGTCGCTTACTTTGAGAAAAAAATAAGCTCATAGTTTGGCAATAAACTGAAATTTTAATGTGTTTCTTCTGTTCCCTTCGGTTCTGTTCAAACCTGTTCCAATTGATTCTACGTCATTGCGTAATGTCCTTGCCCATTTAAACCACAAATCAAATTTTTTCCCGGCTTTATATTTAATTAAAATGTAGTTTCTGATTCCCCTACCGAAATACGCAGGTGCGGATAAACTGTACAAAACATCTTTTTCCAATACATACATTCTACTTTGATAGTCACTGCTATTGAATATGGCAATTCTGAAATCTGTTCTGAATCGTTTGTATTCTATTCTCAGATCCTGTGTAAATGCCGCACCATCTGAACGTTCTAAAGTTATTATTTGCTTTTTTTGAATGCGGGTTCTAAAAGAGATCATTTCATTAAGGGAATTGGATAATTGCAAAATCCATTCATTATTGTGGCGATCAAGTAGCTTAGCAGTATTTTCGCTATAAGTATTTATCTCTTTTTTTTCAGTTTTATACTGAAGGTAAATCGAACTGTTTCTGCTAATTCGCTTTTCCAATCTCAAAAATATTTCATTTCCCTTTGAAGGGGCTTTAGCCAAATAACTTATCCAGGGAAAACTGAAAAGATCATAATAGCCATTCAACTTCCAGGTTCTTCCAATCTTTTTTGAAATACCCGTATAGAAACCACTTTCATTTATTGGATGGGTGCCTTCTGAGAATGTTGAGCCTCGAATGGTATGGAAATTTTTATCAAAATGTCTGAAATGAAAAGCCAGGTCTGTACTTGAGTTTAGCGCCGTGATTAAGCCATGAACCATAGCAATACTTCCGGAAGAGGAAATGGCACTTTCTCCAAATAAATTCATATTCAAAAAATTTATATCGTAGTCCATTCCAATGTTTTGATTTATCCTACCATTGAATTTGTATTTATTTCTTAAAAGTTCTTGTGATTTGTAATTGTTGTCAAAGATTTGTTGGGCATAAGTCAATCCTAATTGTGTTGATTTCTTAGTCCAGCTCATATTGCACCCAAAAACTTGCTCCAGAGAAGTTTTTCTTCGTGTGTAATAGGTCTCGGTATTGTGAATTCCACTTGTGGATATGGAAGTGATATGAGATGTATTAAGACTATCCGATTCAAAAATACTTGCATCTATGTAGTTGTAGGAATAAAATGGACTAATGAGGATTTTGTTTATTAAAAAACTTCCTGCAAATCCACGTTGAAAACCACTTTCCATTACAGAGCTATATGGGCTGATTCCCGTACTTAATCGCTTCGTTGAAAGAATGGTTTGAGCACTTTTACCTGATCCAAAACCCGAAGCAAAAATAAGTCCTTGCCCAAACTGCATTCGGTAGTCACCCATTGCAATTTTAGTCATCAGACCAATATTTTCTCTGTAGAGATGTGCAGAAGCGTAATCAAAACCCAGCTGTTTTCTTGCCGGATCCAATTTGAATACTTCACCTGCATCTTTTTCAAAGGTGAAGCCCATGCTGTAATCACCATAGCGCGTTATCCTGTAGCGCATTAAATACTTATTCGGGTCACCTAAAAATCCTTGTTTTTCTTCTGATTTCCTGAATCCTTCAGATGTTTCAATTTGTCTTTCAACTCTATTGAGAAAGTAATGCCTATCGCTTGTTTTAAGCCTTTTTGCAAAGTTACGGCCATCAACATTTGTGTTTTTTACTTCGACAAAGTATTTGAGTTTATCAATCAATTCAGGTTCAATTGAAGGAACGGCCTGCAATTCGTATATGGATAGAAAACTTCCAAACTCAGAGCGATAATTAATAATATTTTGAATTTGAATTTGACTTAACAAATACAACTGCTCGAGCTCCTTTTTACCCGCTTTATTTAAATCTATTGGGTTTTGATAAATAAGAAGGAGTTGATCATAGAAATCAAGGTTTTCCGCTCGCTCATCTTCCAAAGGAAAAAGGTCATGAAGGAATTGTTCAAAATCAATAGTTTCCTGAGCTACAACTTTTCCAAAACATAGAATCAGGAAAATGACTATACCGGTCACTTTAATTTTACCGATTGATGACATAGCAAATATTTATAGCATGGCTGAAGCCCAGATTTTGATGATAATCTATGGACTGATTATAGCTCCAGCGTCTGCCAATCAGCGAAAACCCCATGGCGGGATTCATGTTTTTGGAATCAATACCCGTTCGAAAAGTCAAATTTCTTAATACGAAATATTCCAATCCGCTTCGGACTACCATTCCTTTATCCAATTGAATTTCTGACTCTGAATACATAAATAGCTTCTCGCTGGCTTCATATTTTCCGGATATTTTTATCTGTGTGGGGAAATATTCTTTCTTTTCATTGCCAATACCTGCCTGGTTAAGATTGGTCAGGAGCATGGAAAAATCGAATTTTGGAAAAATAGAACTCGAAGCGGCGAGGTTGAACAAGAGACCTGAGTAAATACCATTTTCGCTAATATTTATCTGACGATATTCTGTGGAAAACCCAAAACTGAAATTTTCGGTTTTTCTCCCCAATGAAAGCATTATCGCTTGTTGCTTAAAAAAACTTGTGCCTGTATTAAATAGGCCCAAACCTATGCTGGCATGTTTATTGGGTAATTTTGCACAGAATGAGATAATATCAAGTTCAGGGATACCGTAAGGCAAGTAGTAAAATGAAGAAAATTCTTTATTTTTTGAATAATCAAGTAAAGCAGGATTGTTGAAAACAGAGTAAATGTCTCTTTGGGTATTACTTATTCCACCTAAGGAGATAGCGGAAGTACCCATCACCTGTGCCAGATTTTTTGAAGTGATGAAGACTCCCAAACTTATAAAAACTATGTAAATTGATCTGCCGATAAATTCTGTGTTTTAATGTGAACCTAGATAAAATTATCTGTCGTAATTTTGATATTTGATGAGAACTGATTTTCAATACCTAAAGACCCTGATCCTTACCGTAATATTCTTTAGCGGATTTAATTCCACGGCCCAGGAAAAAGACATTTATGCAAAGGGTGATTATAAAAATGGTCATAAAAGCGGCTATTGGGAATATTTTGATGAAGATGGCCAATTGCAAAGTGCCGGTAATTATCTAAAGGGGAATAAAGACGGTATCTGGAACAATTATCTTCCCGGTAATATACTTTTTGAAGAAATGGAGTATAAGGATGGTAAGGTAAATGGATGGTATAAATCATATTATACCAATGGTATTATCCGGTCTGAATTGTATTATAAAAACGCTGTGGTGGACTCAATTCAAAGAACATATTATCCTTCAGGTACGCTTGAGAAAGAGATTCAGCTCAGTCAAAATTACTATGATGGATTGACCAAAGAATACGCTAAATCAGGTGATCTAATTTCCATAAAATCCTATTCGAATGGCTTGCTTGATGGCAAACAACAATCATTTTGGCCGGGGCAGAAAATCAAGGAAATCGTGCACTATCAGGCCGACATAAAAGACGGCGAATACGAAGGCTATTATGAGAATGGCCAATTGCGATTGAAAGGGAATTTTGTGAAAGGAAAAATGGAAGGTAAATGGTACGGTTTCCACTCCAATGGAATCCTTGAAATAATCTCGGCTTATAAAGCAGGTATGAAGCATGGACAGTTTGACTATTTCTACGAAAATGCCCAACTGATTCAATCGGAATTTTATGAAATGGGCAAACTGATCAAAATTGGATCATTTTATGATATGCGGGGCAAGAAACTCAAAAAGGGGAAATTTAATAAAGGGAATGGCTTTCGCTATCTCTATTATCCCGAAGGAGAGTTTATGGCACTCATCAATTATGTAAATGGTCTTGAACAGGGAATTGCCACAACGTTTTTCGATAATGGCGGAATTAAAACGGAAGGATCTTATGATCAAGGTATACAAAACGGTTTATGGCTTGAATATTATCCCAATGGAGGAATTTTTTCTATAGCTGAATACAAAAATGGAAACTTAGAAGGAGAGTACCTCGAGTTTTACGAAGACAGTACCCTTGCTCTTCGCACGGTATATCGTTCAAATGAACTAAACGGTGTTTTTGAAGAATACGATGAATTTGGAAAACTGATCAGTGTTGCCACTTATGAAAAGGATGAATTGCAGGGACCCTATTACGAATTCTACGGCAACGGTGAACTTGCCACTCAAGGTTTTTACAAGGAGGATGAAGCCTTTGGACAATGGGAAGGCTATTTTGAAAATGGCCAAAACCAATATTCCGGACAATTTGAAAATGATGAAAAAAACGGTTTGTGGAAGAACTATGATACGAGTGGGAATATAATTGAAATCGGATATTACATCGATGACTTCAGAGAGGGCATTTGGGAGGGTTATTTTGATTCAGGAGAAATGGAATATACAGGAGATTACAGAACAGGTCTGGAGCATGGCTATTGGCAGTATTTTGATTCCACGGGAAACAAGAAGCGCAATGGGTTTTTCATTTTGGGTTTAAAAGATAGTACCTGGAACTATTACTATGATGGCAAAATTCAGTACACTGAAAATTATAAAATTGGTAAACTCACCGGTATTTCTGATTTCCAAAGCAGTTTGGGCAACACCCATAAAATGGGAAAATTGGATGGAGACGGAAACGGGAATATCACCTATTATTACCCGGATGGTGGAATTTTCAGCGAAGGAAGTTTTCAAAATGGATTAAAATCAGGCATTTGGAAAATATACAGTGAAAACGATTCCCTTTTGTCTGAAGGAGAGTTTAAAGAAGGTCAAAAATCAGGACTTTGGAGTTTTTACAGTAAGAATGGAATAATAGAAGCCAAAGGCAGATATACAGAAGGCAAGCCTGTTGGACTGTGGAAATATTTTGATGAAGAGGGAAAGCTAATCAATGAAGAAACCTTTTAATACAATTCTTCTATTCATTATCTGCCCATTGATTTTGAATGCTCAAAAGGTAGATAGTTTATATTACGTTTCCGGACAGCTCAAAGCATTTGGAAAAATGCTTAATGGCAATAAAGAGGGGAAATGGACTTTGCTCTATCCAAATGGAAATCTCAATTCAATCGAAAATTACAGTAAGGGGAAACTTCATGGAAAATCTATGAGATATAATTTTCAAGAAGAATTAATTTCTGAAGAGAATTGGGAAGAGGGGCTAAAAGCCGGTCATTCAACCGAATATTATGATGGCAGCCAAATAAAACGAAGCGGTGACTATAAAGAGGGGCTATACGATGGAAAATGGTCTGCTTTTTACGAGAATGGAAATAAAAAATCAGTTGGATTTTACAAATATGGGATGCCTCATGGCTATTGGATATTTTATTTGGAAAATGGAGATATTGATAAGGAAGGTGAATTTAAAATGGGTGAACAAAGCGGTAAATGGAAAATTTACTCCAATGGAAAGCTGGATTCCGAAGGAGAGCTTTTAATGGGTGAAATGGTGGGAGAGTGGAAATTTTTTAAGAAGAATGGCAAATTGAAAGAAATCCTGGATTTCAATTCAAATAGCGATTAAATAATTTGTCGATATAACTTAATTACCTCCAATAGATATTCGAATTCGGCCATATGGTCATTTTTCTATAGAAACCGTTAAAAAAGCCTTCGATTGTAGGTTGACCGTTGATGTAGCTAAAATTAAAGTATCTGTAAACATCAAGACCAATTATAAAGTTGGCCCATTCTTCTTTTCCATTTTCATTGAACTTTACAATAAAAGCTGTATATGACATGGTATTGTCAATGCCCCTTGCATTGCTCTGATTAAAGGCAAATTGCCTGCCTACTGTTCCGATTAAAAAGATTGAATTATCAGGACTGGCAAAGATTTTATTGGGTAATTCAAATGGGCTTCCACCTACATTTCGAATCCACTGCAGCACATTATTGCTATCGGTTTTTGAGATAAAGAATGGATTTCTAAAATCCTGTGAAGAAAGAATTACAGAATCCGGCAATTTTTCCAATTGTTTGTCTTTTATTAATTGCAGTCTGTAAATGTTGTCAGCAGTATCTATTGCAATTGAAGCCACTTGTTCATTGGCAAGCTTTTCAGTTGCAGTATGGCCGATAACAAAAGATACAAGGCCAAAAACCATTATTTTAATTATATCCGGCAATATTAATAAAATAAAGCGTATATGGAATATAAGGTTTTATTTAGCAGTTTTCAAGGAATATTACATAGAGGTCAATTATGGGTCAAAACGCTTTAAGAATTAAAATTGCAATCATTTTTCTTTTGTATTTGGTTTCCTGTAAACCGAAGCCCGATTTTAACAGAATCTATGGAGAGCAGCCTGAGGATCAAAATTTAAGTATAGATACCTCATTAATATTTTCTGAATTTGGAGTAGCATTAAAAGACATAGAAGCGCGAATCAATTCTGATTTAGGTAAAGAGCTATACAAAGATGAAAAGTATGTAAAGCGAGGTGCTGTAAACATGAAAATAAATGTAGAAAGAACAGGTCAGATCAAATTAAATGGTTCTGATAATCAATTATTTTACAAAGTGCCAGTAAAGGTCAATGGAAAAATTCTAATAAATGAATCCATTCTGGGTGTAAAAATTAGAGCTGAGCCCGGATTTGAGCTGGAATTGGTATTAAACCTTGCTTCAAAAATTAGATTCTTTAATTCGTTTAAATATGGCATATCAACAGAAATAATCAATATTGAATGGCCCAATAAACCGGTCATTCAAGCAGGTCCAATAAAAGTGGATTTGAGTACGGCCATAGAATCTGTATTGATTGCTAATGAGAAATTTCTTTCTGACATTATCAGCAGAACGGCAAAATCTGAAATCAATTTGAAGGAATTGGTACTAAAAACAACGGAGGAAATTCCCAAATACAATTTTATCAAAACCAAAGATATTGACCTGTGGATGGAATTGGAACCTCAAAGCCTGATTATTGAATCTACTCCGAGGATAAGTAATGATTCAATTAAAGTAAAGGCCGGATTGCGCACTTTGATGAATATAAATTCAAAAAGAGTGGACAGTTCATTTATCGACACAAAAAATTTAAAACTGTACGCTGTAGATGACATTCCGGATAAATTCAATATAGAGCTAAAAGTTAATATCGATTATTTAAGCTTGGATACACTGATTAAAAAGCAAATTGATAGAAAAGCAGTTTTGAAATCCTTACCGGAAGAAATTCAAGTTAATAATTTTAAAACAGGTAAATGGAATAATGAGAATGTTTACCTCAATGCGGATGTAGATGGAAAAATCAAAGGATTGATAAGCACTAGAGGACAATTGGCTTATGATAGTCTTAGCAAATCCATTTTTCTCGACAATATGAAATCAAATTTTTATAGCGATAATTTCTTATGGTCATTGCTTTATAAATTATATTTCCCTGGTTTAAAGTCACAAATACAGGAAAAGATTAACTGGCCGCTCGAACCTTTATTTCTTAAGGTTCAGAACTCAGTTATGAAATTATTTGCAAAACTGTCCGGTGATAGCAAATTAAAATTGGAATTAATGAACCTCGATTTTGAAATCAAGGATTTCAACTTGAAAAAAAATGAAGTTGAAATATTAATCAGAATTGAAGGACAGTCTAATTTTAAATTCAATGTATAAAAAAAGCCCCTGTAAAGGGGCTTAATTTTTTACCAGATTTTTGCTCTTTCATCGTCCGGCCGATAGAGTTGATCGCCTTCTTCAACATTAAATGCCTGATAAAATTCCGGCATATTTGAAAGAACGCCATTTACCCTGTACATCCCGGGTGAATGAGAATCGGTCATTATTCTCTGCATTAGAGCGTCATCTGTATATTTAATTCGCCATACTTGTGCCCAGCTAAGGAAAAAACGCTGATTACCGGTAAAACCATCAATCATTTCAGGTTGGCCATTTCTTTCATAATACTTTTGTAAAGCATCATATGCAATGCTCAAACCTCCCAGATCGGCGATGTTTTCGCCCAGAGTTAGATTACCGTTAATGTGAACTGTATCCAATACAGTAAAATTCGAATAGTGATCAACAAGTACCTGTGTTTTCGCATCGAATTTTTCTCTGTCTTCATCCGTCCACCAATTATTTAACATGCCTGTTTCATCGTATTTGCTTCCCTGATCGTCAAAACCGTGGGTAAGTTCATGACCGATTACTGCACCAATTCCACCATAATTAATGGCTGCATCGGCTTTAAAATCAAAAAACGGGAAGGCTAAAATTCCTGCCGGAAATACGATTTCATTCATGGTTGGATTATAATAAGCATTTACGGTTGGAGGTGACATAAACCACTCATCTCTGTCAATCTCCTTGCCTAATTTCTCGTAGTTTTCTCTCTGCTGAAATTTACTTGCACTTATCACATTTTGAAAATAGGTATCAGGACTTATTTCAACGCTTGAATAATCAGTCCATTTATCGGGATAGCCTATTTTTTTGACAAAGGTTGATAATTTGACAAGGGCTTTTTCCTTTGTTTCTTCGCTCATCCAATCCAGGGTTTGAATTCTTTCCTTAAAAGCGGCCTGTATATCATTAATCATGGTCATGGCCACATCTTTAGCTTCAGGTGGAAAATATTCTTTTACATATACCTGCCCAACTGCTTCTCCCATTAAACCGTTTATTGTAAGCATTACACGTTTCCATCTCGGTTCCATTTCAGGCACACCTCTTAAAATGGTGCTGTAAAAGTGAAAGTCTTCCTGAGCAATATCGTTATTTAGAAATTCTGCATGTTCAGAAATGGCATTCCATTTCAGGTAGTTTTTCCAATCTTCCAAAGGAATTGTTGCCAGGGCTTCATTTAATCCAGTGTAAAATTCAGGTTGACCGACAACGATTTCTTTCACTTCGCTTAAACCCAGTGAGTTTAAGAAATTAGTCAAAGGAAAATTACTCAATTCCGAATCGAAATCGCTAAGAAGGAATTTGTTGTAATTGTTCTCTGCATCTCTCAAATCTTGTCTTTTTCTGGAATTTTCAGCCAGTGTTTTTTCCAATTCATAGACTTTTAATGCGGCTTCTTCAGCATTAGCCTGATCGTACCCGGTAAACTCAAGCATTTTTGCAATATGCTTTTTGTATTCTTCCTGGATCATTGTTGATCTTTCATCCGTCTTGAAGTAATAATCCCTGTCGGGAAGACCCAATCCTCCCTGATAGAAATTCAAAATATAGGCTTCGGGATTTTTTTCATCCTGACCAACCCACATCCCAAACATTGTTCCTACAGTTTCAGATCGTAGATATGCAGCTGCATCTATTAGTTCTTCTTTTGAATTAATACCAGCAATTTTGTCCAGTTGAGCTTGCAAGGGAGAAATACCCAGTTCTTCAATTTTCAGGGAATCCATTCCACTGTCATAAAAATCCCCGACCTTATCGGTAATGCTTCCTTCTTCTGCAGTAGAATCATTCGCTGCTGCTTCAACTATTTTACGAAGGTTTTTTCTGTTGTTCTCTGCGAGAATATTAAAACTTCCCCATGAAGATTTTGAAGCGGGTATGTCATTGCTGTCCAGCCATGCTCCATTTGCGTAAATAAAGAAATCATCTTGCGGACGAACAGTGGTATCCATATTGGACACATCAATGTATTTCATTGTGGTTTCTTCAGTTTCCTTTTCACCTGTCTGACAGGAAATCATCCAAAATGCCAATGGTATTATAAATACTATTTTTCTAAGTTTTGTCATCGTTATTATTGTTAATCAAATATTAAGAAGGCGAAATTACAAATTAGGGCATAAAAAAAGGCGGGACATGCCCGCCTTTTTGTTAATCAGTAATAAAAAGGTTTATTCGATTATTATTTTCTGAGAGAATTCTTCAGAGTCACTAACAAACCTGATTATATACATTCCGCTGCTCAAGTCAGAAAGATCAAGAACATTTGTTGTACTGTTGATCTCGAAAGATTTCAAGTTTTGTCCGATCATAGATTGGATCACAACATTATTCACAGCATTCTCTCTAACTTTTACTATCAACTGACCTTCAGTAGGATTAGGATAGAAGCTTACATTTCTGGCAATTGCAGATGCATCCAGTGATGTATTATCTATTCTAACCAATCTGATATCAAATGGTCCGTTAGCTGCAAAAGCACCTTGTCCAAGCACTGAGGCTTCAACCGTCCAAATCACATCAACTGAGTCTCCAGGAGGAATACCCAAGTTGGCTAACTCGGTATCAATCGCTCCGGATGTCAATGTCAATTGAGAATCCATTCCACCATTATCAGAAGCAAAGTCCAGTAATGGGTTTGTGAACGTTCCGCCTTGAACATCAAGATACCAGTTGTACATAGGTGTAGCAGAAGGTGTAACAGTAGTTGCATCCCAGTCAATTACAACAGGAGTCGCATTTCCATCTTCAACTTCCAATCTTGTTTGATCAGGAGGAGAAGTTAGATTAAATGGACTGAATGAATATGTTACCGGTGTTCTCAAAGAATCCGGTTGGAAATACATATCGTCAAGGTAGAATACCTGTTGTGCCGGAGGATTACCTGCATCTCCTTGTGGGTAAATATTAATGCCACCCAACTGAGTAGTTCCACCATTAAATGTCCACGCTTCTGAAAGAACAAGTGTATTGTCAATCCAAACCTGGAATGAATCATTATCAAGGTCAACATAATTTCTTACGTCAAACCACTGATCGTGAGGGAATGTAAAGGTGGCCGCAGGTGATACAAGGTCAATTGTACCTGTGCCTCCCGGATCAAATTCAACATTACCTATTGGCCATCTTGTACCAGGAGCTTCAGTTTCCTGTAAGTTGTAATAAGCACCATTTCCTGTAGCAATGTACATGCTGAATCCAACTCCCCATGTTCCTGTAGTTTGATCTCCTAATTTGAAGACTAAGTCCTGGTTAGGAGCACCGTCAATAAGAAGTGATTTTGTTCCACTGTTGGCTTGTGCTGTAGAAACCGGTGCATCTAGTGTAGCACCTGGCCAGAATTCCCATTCCGGATCACTGGCAACTATCAGGTCACCTGCATTGTATGCTTCAAAATCTCTTGAACCTGAAGCAGGAGTTAATCCACTTCTAATCAAATCCAAATCAAATGAAGCAGTTGCATCAAGCACGGCTCCAGGAGCACTTGCTCTAACTGTCCATGAAGTGAATGCAGTATCACCAATATTAAATCCTAAAGAAGCTAAAAGAGCATCTATAGTAATATAATCTAAAGTTAAACTTGTACTGGTACCCGCAGATATTGTAGCCAAAGGATTGGAGAAA
The DNA here is from genome assembly GCA_014323545.1 of Hyphobacterium sp. CCMP332. Classification (NCBI taxonomy): domain Bacteria; kingdom Pseudomonadati; phylum Pseudomonadota; class Alphaproteobacteria; order Maricaulales; family Maricaulaceae; genus Hyphobacterium; species Hyphobacterium sp. CCMP332. The sequence goes on along the minus strand of CP058647.1, from coordinate 947,087 downwards.
TTTCCACCCTGTGCATCCAATAACCAATCATAATTCACAGTTGCCGCCGGAGTAGGAGTAGTAGCATTCCATGAGATATTCACGGTTTGTGTACCCGCGCCAGTTACATCTAAAACAGTACCATCAGCAGGAGCAATTAGTGTAAATGGAGTCAGTGATGTTGAAACAACTGGACCAAAATTGGCTCTCACCATGAATGATCCGTTAAATGCAGGGTTTCCAATTGATTCAATTGTATTCCATGCACCATAGCCTCCAAAATAGGTAGTATTTGGATTGAAATAAGAAGTTGTCAATCCAACTGCAATGTTCGTTGTAGTTGACTGGTTCACACCTATGAGATAATCACCAGGTGTTAAAATCACACCGCCTACATCAAAAGTATAAAAACCAATTGCAGTTAATCCGGATATGGTAGGACTACCATATACATCACCTGTTCCGTTTAACTGGCCAACAAATAATTCAAAGGTTTTTCCCGTTGGGTCACCACCTAGATAAATTGTAATGGACGACAGGGTATCAGTGGTATTTACAGTATAAATATTACCAAAACGTCCTGTTCCACCGGTGAAACCAAGGTTTACGTTTGATGTGGTAGAATTTTCTCTTGCATAAATAGAATCACCTACAGCAGCTGTAGTAAATGAAAGCGATCCGCTGTTATTTGAAGTATCAGCGTCAGGTTCAACTGAAGTTACTGTAAAGTTTGCTGTGTAAGCAGTAGATGTTGTAGCGGCTATAGTATTGGTTGTGATTAAATCATTACCACCTGAAAGCAAGACCGGAATAGATCCTGTCACTGCTCCACCCGGAGTAATAGTACCATTAACAGTAACACCTGTAAGAGAATCTGCTCCAAGATTTGTTACAAATACTTCCAAGCCGATATTATTTCCATTGGCCTGGCTTGTTGGAACATCAGTATAGTTACCGGCAATACCAGAACCACGTGAATCCACAACTGCAGCATCACCGCCCGCAGGAGTTGGTACAAAAGTTACTTCGATTTCAAAGGTTCCACTTGTAGCTGACCATCCATCTACCTGTACCCAAACAGTGTCTCCACCATTAGAAGAATAACTTGCAGTAGATAAGAAGTTTGAACCACTTACATCATCGTTACAGGCAATTTCAGTCAAGGTTCCTGTACACCCTCCACTTGAAGTATATAATCCTAACTGAGTGTCATCATTGATTAATACAGCAAGGTCAGTGTTTACAGTGTATGTACCTCCACCACTTTCTACATAATAATACCAAACCGTTGAATCCAGTGCAGCATCAAACCAACATGCGGGAAGTGGTTCTCCAACTTCTACAGTTGCTTCTCTGTTATCTCCGATGATCGGTGCAGCACCAACTGTAATTTCTATGGCATTACAGATATCGTCGTTTGCAGGAGGAACTTTACTTGGATTACTTTTAAAGACATGCGCGTCTAAATTTGCCTGCTTAGCACTCATGTCTACCGACTGCGTAAGGCTAAACACATTAGACTCGTCTTTACTTTGTTGCTTGGTCTTATTATTTGTTCCGGCGAAAGCCGTGGTAAACAAATAAAAACACATTCCAGTCAACAAAAATATTTTTGTAATTGATCTTGTCATTTGTTTTTAATTTAATTTGAAAAATTTTTCGGAGAACTAAGATATGAAGTCTTTTCTGATGCAACAAAAAAGTGAAATAGAAAATTTTATTTAAAAGCAAGTATGATTCTAACTGACAAGCAAATTCTCAAAGAAATTGAAGACAAAAATATTATCATTGAACCGTTCAATATCCAGCACCTGGGAACCAATTCATATGATGTTCATTTGGGTAAATATTTGGGAACCTATGAAAATCGCGTTCTAGACGCCAGAAAGCACAATAAAATTCAAATTTTTGAGATCCCTGAAGAAGGTTTTATACTTCAAAACGATACATTATACCTTGGTGTAACCGCAGAGTATACAGAATCACATGCACATGTTCCTTTTTTAGAAGGAAAATCAAGCGTGGGGCGCCTGGGGATAGATATTCATGCAACTGCGGGTAAAGGCGATGTGGGTTTTTGCAATTCCTGGACTCTGGAAATATCTGTAAAACAACCGGTTAGAGTTTACAGTGGTATGCCTATTGGCCAATTAATTTATTTTACCGTGGAAGGCGATGTAAATAATTATTACAACAAGAAGAAAAATGCAAAATATATCGAAAAAACTGTATTTCCTGTTGAGTCTATGATGTGGAAAAACAAATGGTAGTTGATATATTATTTTCCTTTGGAGATATTTTTAGCGAATTTTAAGTTTTAAGAAGTGAAATGACCATAAATTTGGTTAAAATTGAGTTCATGTATTTGAGAACGCTTACTTTAATAATTACTATTGTGTTTCTGGGACTGAGCACCTATGCTCAGGAAGAAAACACCACGGAAAATCAGGAAAATTCAGACGAAAAGGAAAGTGTGGTTTTTGAGAAGCTTTATGATGAACCATATGACATCTACAAACTATGGTTAAAATTCCAGCCTCTGTATTTCGACATGTTCCTGTCAAATATCAATGCGGGTTATGGCTTTGAAGCCCAATTCATAGAATACGAGAAATTTGATTTGCATTTGTCCTTGCGAAAACCCTATTCATCATCTACTGATGTTTATAGAAAAGCTGCTGAATTGAACAATGATTTTAAAACAACGCTGCAATCGGCCTATTTTGTTGAGATCGGAGGGACGTATCATGCTTATGACGATGTGAAAGACGGTATTGCAAAGATTGTATTACGCAATGAATTTAATTCGGAAAAAGCGAGAAAACGGGAAGCGTTGAAACCAGTAGAATTTGTAAAAGTAGCTGCAAAAGTCAGGGAAATAATCGGTGCCAGAGCAGGTTTTATGGCCTATTCCAGCACAGTAAACTATTCAGATCTTGCTTTCAGACAAAAAATCGAATCACTCGAAGGCAGCGACGGCTCATTGATTACTGATTTTGTAGATAACAGGCTTTACGGCAATGTTAGTGCCATGGGTTTTTATATTGGCGGTTCTTATTCACAATTCAGAAATGTGATCATTAAACCTGAAAATTATTCAAATCTCGGTAATGATATTCTTGTAACTGCCTATGCTGACCTAATTATAATGCCTTCCTTTAATTTCACTAATGTATTTTATCAGGATGTGAGTTATGATGTATCCAAATTTGACACAAACCCTATAGGATTTAGAGTAGGTCTGGAAGGAAAGTTCAATCAAAAATTCACCTATAGCTACGGTTTTGAAGCAGGGATTAGGCCTTCTGTAGCTAAAAGAGGTACATTTCTTTTATTTAAAGTTTCCTTTCCTGTTTTTGCCACAAGCTTAAAAATGGAAAAGGAAGCGTTTGAATCGGTCGGTGATAATTGATCTTTAGCATCGCCATGTCAATTATTCCTTAAACTTCAATAAATGTATTTATACAGGAACATCAGGCAATTAATAAATGCTTCGAAGCAAGCCTTTGAAATAAAAAAAGGCAGGGACCTGGCCAGACTTGAATCCATTGAAAACGCTTTTATTATATGTGATAAAGATGGTATAAAGGATTTTGGCCAAATGGCAGAATTGGATAAAGATTTGTCATTTACAAAAGAAATAGACTGTAAGGATTCTTATGTAATTCCTTCATTTGTAGATTCCCATACGCATTTGGTATTCCCTAAAACAAGAGAGGAAGAGTTTGTAGACCGAATCAATGGTTTGAGCTATGTGGAAATAGCCAAACGCGGAGGAGGCATTCTCAATACAGCCAAACACACCGCAAAAATTTCCGAGGAAGACTTGTTCGAGTCCACCTGGCTAAGGCTTAGGGAAATAATTAAAATGGGAACTGGAGCTGTGGAAATAAAAAGCGGATATGGTTTGAGTTTAGAATCCGAACTAAAATTGCTTAGAGTCGCTAAAAGGATACAAGAGGCCTCGCCTATAAAAGTAAAAACCACATTTCTCGGTGCTCATGCGGTTCCAAAAGAAATGGAACAGGAGGCTTATGTTAAAACAGTAATAGAAGAAATGCTTCCGGCTGTAGCTGAGGAAAAACTGGCAGACTATTGCGATGTGTTTTGCGACAGAGGCTTTTTTACTGAAAAGGAAACCGATGCTATATTAAATGCTGCATCCAAATATGGCTTAAAAGCAAAAATTCACGCCAATGAGTTGGATTTTTCTGGTGGCATTCAGGTAGGCGTTAAAAATAAGGCAGTGAGTGTAGATCATCTTGAATGCACGGGAGATGCCGAAATTGAAGCTTTGAGAAATTCAAATACTATTGCTACTCTATTGCCTTCCACAGCATTTTTTCTTGAAATGGAATACCCTCCTGCAAGAAAAATGATTGAAGAAAATCTTGCAATAAGTCTGGCCTCCGATTACAATCCCGGAAGTTCACCATCGGGGAATATGAATTTTATCTGGTCACTTGCATGTATAAAGATGAAAATGTTGCCGGAAGAAGCTTTAAATGCGGCCACTGTAAATGCTGCACATGCCATGGAAATAGGAGAAACCCATGGCGGAATATACATCAACGAGCCGGCCAATTTTATAATTACAGAAAAAATTGAGAACCTTAGTTTTATGCCTTATAATTTTGGCAGACCTGCAATTAAAAAAGTAGTCCTAAATGGAGAAATAGTATAAAATGAAACAAGTACTGATAGAATGCGTCCCGAATTTTTCTGAAGGGCGCGATTTGAATATTATCAAGCAAATCACCAATGAAATAGAAAGTGTAGAGGGGGTAAAACTTCTCGATGTTGATCCCGGGAAAGCAACCAATCGCACGGTGGTTACATTTGTTGGAAACCCTGAGGCTGTTAAAAACGCCGCATTGCTGGCCATGTTAAAGGCAAAGGAATTAATAGATATGTCCAAACACAACGGAGAACACCCGCGTTTTGGTGCTACAGATGTATGTCCTTTGATTCCGGTTGCAAACATTAGCATGGAAGAAACAGTTGAGCATGCCAGAGATCTTGCAAAAAGAGCAGGTGAGCAATTGGATTACCCCATATACTGTTATGAAAATGCAGCATTATCTCCTTCCAGAAAGAATCTGGCCAAAGTACGGGCAGGTGAATACGAAGGTCTTGAAGCACGTTTAAAAAAAGAAGAGCATAAACCGGATTTCGGTCCTGCCGTCTTCAGACCAAAATCAGGTGCAACAGCGATTGGCGCAAGAGATTTTCTAATCGCCTATAATTTCAACTTGAACACGACTTCACCCAGAAGAGCCAATTCAATTGCATTTGATGTGCGTGAAGCAGGAAGAGTAAAACGAAAAGGCGATCCAGTTAGCGGAGAAATTGTAAGAGATAAAGATGGCAACCCGGAAAGAGTCGCCGGAACTTGCAAAGCTACAAAAGGCATAGGTTGGTATATTGAGGAATACGGAATAGCTCAGGTATCAATGAATTTGACCAATATAAATGTATCGCCGGTACATATTGTATTTGATGAGATTGTTAAAAGTGCAACTTCAAGGGGCATACGAGTGACAGGATCTGAATTGGTAGGCCTGGTGCCTAAGAAAGTGATGATCGATGCCGGAAAACACTATTTGAAGAAACAACAAAGATCTACCGGTGTATCGGAAGCTGTACTTATTAAAATAGCTGTTAAGTCGCTTGGCCTTGATGATTTGAAACCCTTTGATCCAAGAAAAAAAATCATTGAATACCAAATCGAAGATACCAATTCAGCGCCGCTTGTAAATTTGAAACTCAATGAATTTGCAGATGAAACTGCCTCGGAAAGCATTGCTCCCGGAGGTGGTTCTGTATCAGCTTATTTAGGTGCTTTGGGCGCATCATTGGGAACGATGGTGGCCAATCTCTCTTCTCATAAAAGGGGTTGGGATGAAAGATGGGAGGAATTTTCCAATTGGGCAGAAAAAGGCCAAAATATCAAGGATCGGCTGATCAGACTTGTAGATGAAGATACGAATGCCTTTAATAGAATAATAGCTGCGGTTAGAATGCCTAAAGACAGCACTGAGGAAAAAACCTTAAGGAAGGCGGCCATGCAGGAAGCAACGAAGTACGCAATAGAAATCCCGCTTGAAACCATGCGCGTTTCAATGGAAGCTATAGAATTAGCAAGAGAGATGGCCAAAATTGGCAATCCAAATTCGGCTTCCGATGCAGGAGTCGGCGCATTGAGTGGAAGAGCTGCAGTTCGTGGTGCTTATTTAAATGTCAAGATTAATTCCAAGGATCTTGATGATAAAGTGTTTCTAAAGAAAACACTCAAGGAAGCCGCTGAAATAGACACCAGGGCTGAAAAAATTGAAAATGAGGTAATGAATTTTCTCGATGGAAAATTAAATTAGGCCTGATTTTCAGTGTTTTTTACATGAAGTACCAATTCCTGGACTACTTCCTGAATTCTATTGGCCATAACCTGATCATCGGTAGCATTGCGTATGCTTTCGGCCATTCCACCAATCATATCAATATAGAATTTTTTCATATCCAGCACACTCATGTCCTTCGTCCATAAATCAATTCTCAGAGTATTACTGAGTTTATCATCCCATAAGCCAATAGCGATGGCTTTTGTATCGCTGGAGGAATCTTCCGGTCTGTCACTGGCATCCCATTCGATTTTCTCCGGAATCCGGTCCTCATCAAGTTTGATTTTAAATTTTATTTCTGAATTCATTTATCGCTATTTTGCTGCGAAATTAGAATTATTTATTTGATCCTCTTCCATGATTAAAAATTTCTATCTTTTATTGCTGTCTTTGCTCATCTTTTTTAGCAGTTCCTGTAAAAAAGAAATTCACACGATTGCTTTCTATAATTTGGAAAACCTATTTGATACTCTCGACAATCCAAAAATTAACGACAATGAATTTCTACCTGATTCCGAAAAACAGTGGAATACAGCAAAGTACTATAATAAGCTCGATAGTCTGGCAAAAGTGATATCGCTGATGGGTGCTTCAGGAGGGCCGGAAATACTGGGACTGTGTGAAATGGAAAATCGCATGGTGCTGGAAGATTTAAGCAATAGATCATCTTTAAAAAACCTGTCATATCAAATTGCACATATAGAATCACGGGATCGCCGCGGAATAGACGTGGCTTTATTTTTTAAACCGGACTATGTCCTCGATACAGCCATAGCTCTTGAGGTGGAGATTGAAGATGAGCCGGATTTTCGAACAAGGAATATATTATACGTTCGCTTAATAGGAAAGAGAAAGGAAGTATTTCATTTTTATGTGAACCACTGGCCTTCGCGTTATGGCGGCAGAGAGGAATCCAATTATAAGAGGATAGCAGCGAGCAATAGCCTCAAAGGACATTTATTTCAAATTTTGGAAAATGACCCTAAAGCAAATATTATTATTATGGGTGATTTCAATGATGAAACCACGGACGCGAGTTTGCAGAACCTGAAAGGCACCGTAATAAATACTTTTGCAGCCCTTGATTCCGCAGAAAAGGGCTCTTACAGATACAGGGACAATTGGAACATGCTCGATCAGATTCTGATTTCTCCATCACTGCTTGATGGAAAAAATCCTGATTATGTTCAAGGTTCTGCAGGAATTTTTGAAAGAGACTGGTTAAAGCAAAAGGGTGAAAATAACCGATACAAAGGTTATCCTTTAAGAACCTGGGGTGGCAGCTTATATCTGGGTGGATTCAGTGATCACTTCCCGGTATTTATTAAGGTCGAAAAATAACTACAGCCCTTCAAGGACCCATTGCTGAAACTGGGCATAATCAGCCTGGGCATTTTCAGTTCTATCGCAATTGAGATCATTGGCCACCTGATCAATCTCTTCAATTCTTGTATCCGGATTGGGATGAGTGCTTAGAAATTCAGGAGGGCTTCCCGATCCCAATTCTTCGAGTTTCTGAAAAAATCCAGCCACACCATCACAGGAATATGGTGTTTCACTGTTGTATTTTACAGCGAATTCATCGGCTTCCGATTCAGCTTCACGACTAAAAGCCAATCCTGCCAGGCTTCCAGCAATTTGACCGGCAATCTGTGTCAATTGACTAGACTGTTCTCCTGCCAGTATACTGAGAATAATGGATAAGCCGTATTGTTTTTCTATTTGTTTAATTGAATGCCTTCTCTCGGCATGGGCAATCTCATGGCCTAGTACGCCGGCCAAATGATCTTCAACTTCTAAAAACCGGATTAAACCGGCATATACATAGATAAATCCTCCGGGGGTCGCAAAAGCATTTAAAGTGCTGGTATCAGCAATTATTTTTATATCCTCATAAGGGAAATCGTATTCATCATCCAAAACAACATCCGAGGCATTTGTAATGGGCGCAAGTATATTATTTCGCAAATAGTTGTATGCATTTTTTTGTGCATCGGTTACTTCCGGCATTATTGGAAATTGTGCAGGATCACTTTCAATTTCATCTCTTACCTGCATACCTAATTCCAAATCCTGATTTGGTCCCCCGAGAATCGAGCCTGGAGTATCATCTTCGTCTTTACAGGAGCTCCAGAGAAATATTGAGCCCAATAATAAAACAACTATTAATTTGCTGATTTTCATTTTAATCTAGTTTCATTTCAGGTATATTACCTTCAACCATTAATTTACCCTCCGTTGCATTTTTAATTTCTTCAACGCTTACACCTGGTGCCCTCTCGATTAATTTAAATCCTCTATCGGGTAAAACTTCAAGGACGGCCAGGTTGGTAACAATTTTTTTAACACAATTTACGCCTGTAAGGGGCAAGGTGCACTCTTTAAGTAATTTAGACTCTCCGGCGCGGTTGGTATGCTGCATGGCAACAATGATGTTTTCCGCGGAAGCTACCAAATCCATTGCGCCACCCATGCCCTTAACCATTTTGCCCGGAATTTTCCAATTGGCAATATCCCCGTTTTCAGATACTTCCATAGCTCCCAATATGGTCAAATGAACATGGCCACCTCTTATCATGGCAAAGCTTTCAGATGAACTAAACAAAGAGGATCCTTTGAGCATGGTGACCGTTTGTTTACCGGCATTGATCAGGTCGGCATCCACATCTTCTTCAAATGGAAAAGGGCCGATTCCCAGAAGTCCATTTTCCGACTGTAAAACCACTTCCATGCCGTCCGGGATATAATTGGCCACAAGCGTGGGAATACCTATGCCGAGATTTACATAATAACCGTTTTTCACCTCCCGGGAGATGCGCTTTGCAATTCCGTGTTTATCAAGACTCATGATTATTTCCTTTCGGTTATGGTTCGTTGTTCTATTCTTTTTTCATAATTCTTACCCTGAAAAATCCGCTGTACGTAAATTCCGGGCGTATGTATGTAATTGGGATCCAATTCTCCGGCAGGGACGAGTTCTTCAACCTCAGCGATACAAATATTTCCGGCTGCAGCCATCATTGGGTTAAAATTTCTGGCTGTCCCTTTGAATATCAGGTTGCCGGCAGTATCGCCTTTCCAGGCTTTCACAAGTGAAAAATCGGCTTTAAGCCAGGATTCCAGTATGTGCATTTTTCCGTTGAAATTGCGGGTTTCCTTTCCTTCTGCCACTTCCGTACCATAACCTGCCGGTGTAAAAAATGCGGGAATTCCGGCACCTCCGGCTCTCACTCTTTCTGCCAAAGAACCCTGAGGAATCAAATCTACTTCTAGTTCACCGGAGAGCAGTTGTCTTTCAAATTCAGCGTTTTCACCAACATAAGATGAAATCATTTTCTTTACCTGCCTTGTCTGAAGAAGCAATCCTATTCCAAAACCATCCACACCTGCATTATTGCTAATAACCGTGAGGTCTTTGACACCGGTTTTTAAAAGCGCAGCAATGCTGTTTTCCGGAATGCCGCATAGCCCAAATCCACCCATCATCAATGTACAACCTGATGGGATGTCTTTTACTGCTTCATCTGCATTGGAAACCGTTTTATTGATCATGTTTTATTGATTTTTTTAATTCTTTCCTTAACGGTTTTCATATCCGTATCGAGTTGAATCTTTAATTCCTGAATATCGGAAAATTTTTTTTCAATGCGAATAAAATCCAGAAATCGAACGATCAGTGTTTCACCGTAAATTTCCTGATTGAAATCAAATATGTGAACCTCCATTTGTTTTTTCTTGCCGTCTACGGTAGGGCGCATGCCTATATTCAACATGCCATAAAATTCCGAGCCATAAAATTCAACCTCTACGGCATATACGCTATCACAGGGAATTAATTTATAATCTTCCTTTATCTCTACATTGGCCGTTGGAAAACCCATTTCCTTGCCTCTTGAATCACCGTGCACTACTTTTCCGCGAATCTCGTATGGCCTCCCTAAAAAATCATTGGCGACTGAAATATTGTGATTCAAAAGCGAATTGCGAATTTTTGTAGAGCTTATCCCGATATCATCGATATCCTGTCTTGATATTTCCTCTACGGTAAAACCAAATTTTTCGGCATTTTCATTTAAATATTCAAAGCTTCCTTCGCGGTTTCTTCCAAAGTGATGATCATAGCCAATGATCAATTTCTTTGTTCCTATTGTCTTTACAAGTATGTCATTGACAAATTGAAAGGAGCTCAATTTAGAAAAGGCTTTGGTAAAAGGGATCACAACCAGATAATCCAGTCCAAAAGAACGGAGGAGTTCAATTTTCTCATCGATGGTACTCAATAATTTGAGCTGACTATTATTCTGGTCGAGCACCAGTCTTGGATGTGGCCAAAAGGTAATCAAAACCGAATAGCCATTGTCCTTTTTAGCCGTTTCGGAAATTCTTTGCAATATCTTCTGATGGCCAATATGAACCCCATCAAATGTACCGCTGGTAACCACGGCATTTGGGATTTTTTCGATATGCTCGAGTCCGTAAAAGACTTTCATTAAGGCCTGAATATTTTTATAAAATCTTCCAGCTCATAGGCATCTTTTAATTGATAATCTCCGATGGCTGTTCTGGTCAATTGTTTCAAATATGCGCCTGTTTTTAGGATATTACCAAAATCCTGAGCCAGACTCCGAATATAAGTGCCCTTTGAACATTTTACTTCAAATTGAACTTCCGGTAAATCAACTTTTGTCAATTTAAATTCTTCAATGTTAACTTTTCGGGCATCCAGAACTATGTTTTCTCCCTGACGGGCCTTTTTATATGCGCGTTTACCTTCGTGCTTGATCGCAGAGAAGAGGGGAGGCCTTTGATCAATTTCCCCTGTCAATTCCTTTACCGCTTTATCCAGATCTTCACTAGTAATATGGCTGAAATCGCTTTCTGAATCAAAATCTGTTTCAAGATCGTAGGACGGCGTGGTTTTGCCAATCTCAAAAATTCCCGTATAGGTTTTATTCAATATCTGTAATTCATTGATCTGCTTGGTTGCCGGCCCTATTGCTATTATAAGCAAGCCATCAGCCAATGGGTCAAGCGTGCCGGCATGGCCTACTTTTTTTTGTTTTACGGTAAAACGGATTTTTTTAACTACATCAAAGGAGGTCCAGGTCAGGGGTTTATTTATCAATACCAATTCTCCTTTGGCAAAATCAAATTGATCCGGAGAATTTTTCATAGCAGTTGAAAAATCAGGAAAATGCCGCCTACAATAAAACAGTAAAAGGCAAAGTATTTAAGCTTACTCCTTTTAACCAGGGCAATCATCCAGGTGCAGGCAAAAAGTCCGGCGATAAAAGCCGCAACAAAGCCTATACCCAATATCAGAAAAGAATCTTCCTGAGCCATAAGAGTGCCGTCGAGCAGGTCTTTTGAAATTTTACCAATTATAAGGGGGACCACCATTAAAAAAGAAAATCTTGCTGCTTTGGAGCGATCAATACCCAGCAGGACTGAGGTAGAAATTGTTGCCCCTGAACGCGAAATTCCGGGCAATATCGCTATGGCCTGAGAAACACCTATGATAAGGGCATGCAGATAGGATACAGATTTCTCCGTATTCTTTGCCTTATCGGCCAGAAAAAGAAGCAAGCCGGTCAGAATCAGCATGGCGGATACAAGTAAAATATTTCCGGAAAATAAATTTTCGATGAAGTCTTCAAAAACAAGACCTACAAAAACTGCGGGAAACATGGAAATGATAATTTTTACTGAAAATTTAAATTCTTCATTGTTGTTGAATTTAAACAAACCGGCAAAAATTTCAGAAATGTCTTTTCTGAATACAACTATTGTGCTGAGAGCTGTGGCGCCATGAACGATTACTGTGAAAAGCAGGCTTTCTTCAGGAATTTCTGAACCTCCCAAAAGAAATTTCCCCAATTCAAGGTGCCCACTACTGCTGATGGGCAAAAATTCCGTGAGACCCTGAATTATTCCCAGAATCAGGGCTTCAAACCATGTCATTTATCTGATTTGGGTTTTTTAAGGATAGCATAAAACTGAAATGCAAATCCTATCAGTACAATGACAGGTCCCAAAGTAAGGCCGAGGAATCCAAAACCGAATTCTTCATTATCCAAACTCATCAGGATCATTCCAAGAATTAGTATACCCAAGCCGATAAGCATTAGGATGTAATTATTTTTACCAAAAGGTAATTGATTGTTATCACTCATGATTTAGTACAATTCGTCTAATGACATTTTAAGATATTTATTAATGGCTCTGAATGAGCTGCTAAAGCCTATGACCATTCCAACGATCAAAATTGAAGAAAAAACTATAATTAAACTCTCCTGATCGTATAACATTTTAAGATCTTCTATTTCCCGGTAGGAATAATAAAGCAGTACAATGATTAAAAGCGAGGCAATAAACCCGCTGAAGAGCCCGTGTAAACTGGCTCGTAACAGAAAAGGCCTTTGGATAAACCAGGGTTTTGCACCAACTAATTGCATGCTTCGGATAAGAAATCGTTGAGAAAATAATGCGAGTTTTATGGTATTATTAATGAGAATCACTGAGGTGAATAAAAACAATAAGAAGAGAACAAATAGAATTATTCCGGCTTTTTGAATATTGCTATTGATATCCTTAACCAGATTTTCAACATAATGCGCTTCAAACACACCACTAATTCCCTCCAGGTCCTTTTTTATGCGTTTCATTTTCGCTTCTTCAATGTATTCAGGTTTTACATTGATTATAAAAGCATCGTGAAGCGGATTATTATCCAGGATTGAAAAAAAATCTTCTCCTGTGTCGTCGATAAATGACTGAGCAGCTTCTTCTTTAGAAATAAATTGGATGGCGGGTTGATTTTCTTTTACCGCTAAAAATGCTTTGGATAGCAATTCCTGCTTGATTTTGCTCCGCTGATTTTCTGTAACTGTTTTATGAAGGTAGACTTGAATTTCAACATTTTCCCTTACGATCTGAGAAAATTTACCGGCGTGCACCATTATTATTCCGAAAGCACCAAGTATTAAAAGTGCTAAGGTAATACCTGTCATTACACTTATGGCAGGATAGCTTCCCAGTCTTATTTTTTTCTTGGTTTTCGAATTATTTGTCAAGTTCTCTGTAATTGAGTGACAAATTTAGCAATCTGTTGATAAAAGAATATAAAGATTATCGAAGTCTTAAATTATCGAGCCCTTTGATGATAATTTTATCCCTGATTGGACTCAATTTGGCGATGTCCATTTGGTTGGTTTCCAGTGCAAAATATTTTCCGCTAAAATACATGTAAAGTTTTTTGGAATCATCTCTATTTAGCTCAATCAGCTCATAAGGTGATTTGCTAAAGTCTCCATAGAGGAAGAGCTTATTATTATAATACTGGTAGTGAAATTTATAATCATTTGAAGTTTTAATTTCTACTTCCACTTTATTCGTCTCTCTTTTGTCTGTATTAATTAAGTCGTCTTTATCATTATCCAAATCGGATTTGGAAATACCGGTATCAGATAAGGGTTCCGGTGCTTTTGGGGTAATAATATTTAAGGCTTTATTTTCAGTTTTCAATCTAGCAGGATTTTCACTGATCACTTCTTTTTCGATGATCCTACCGGAAACCATCTCTTCGCTTTTGTCCTTTTCTCCGTTTAGGATAGCTTCATTCTCAATATCGTTTGTTGATTCCGATTCAGGGATTATTTCATTGATAATTTCATCGGAATTTTCAGGGGTAGTTTCAGCTATTTCTGTGAGTTCCTCTTTTAAAGGAATCATATTTTCCTCCTCCATTGGCCAAAATGTGCTAAAAAATACTATACCACTTATTAGGGCAACTGAGGCAATACCTGCAGTATAGTACGAAGAGTATGGAGATGGGATTTTCACATTGTTCAATCTTGCTTTCAATGCGGCTTTCCTCTCCATTTTTAAGGCGGAAATAACATCTTTCTGAAACGAAACTTCTTCTTTTAATTCGCTGTTATTGTCCATTTCGTTTTCGAATGAACGCAACTCTTCTGAAGTCATTTCGCCGGAGATGTATTTCTCAATTTGTAAATCCCTTTGTGATAAATTGTCCATTTATTAATCTAAAAAGTCGCTTGCTTTATATTTTTTCTTAACTTTTTCGTCAAGCGCTTTTTTGCATTTATATTTTTTTGTTTTTGCTGTTTCGGCATTGGCAAATCCCAGTTTTTCTGCAATTACTGCCATGCTCATTCCGTCAAAATAATAATAGGTTAAAACCTTTCTACAGGTTTCGCCCAATTCTGCAATACACTCATTGATGGCATTTTTCCGTTCTTCACTATCCCAACTCATAGTGGAAACACCTTCCTGCTGCTCATGACTCAATCTCGATTTTCGATCGAGCTCTTTTAGCCACAAATTATTGCAAATGCTGTAAATATAAGTACTGACTTTTGATGTCAGGACAAATTCGGGTTTCATGGCCTTTTGCCAAAAAACAATCAAAGCATCCTGGTAAATATCCTTCGCTTCATCTTCTGTGCCACTGTTTTTGGTCACCAATTTCACCATCATGTTGTAGTATTTTGCATACAACTTGTCGATGGTTTCTTCTTCTCCGCGACGGATGCTTTCGATGATTTCCTGATCTTTCATATCAGGACTTTATCCTCGAATTCGTTTTTATATACTTCATACTTACAATTGGTAACCACATAGAACGTGTTTTTTTACAATTGAGTTTCTTCCGTTTTACTGTTCGAATCGCTAAGTAAAAAAGCTTTTATAAAATCTTCAAGATCTCCGTCCATCACATTTTGCACATCGCTTCTTTCAATGCCGGTTCTTACGTCTTTTACAAGTTTGTAAGGGTGCATGACATAACTTCTTATCTGGGATCCAAAATCTATCTTTTTCTTATTCCCCTCTATTTTAGCGCGTTCTTCATTTTGTTTTTCGATTTCTGCCTGATACAATTTTGACTTTAACAATTGCAGTGCTTTCTCTTTGTTTTGAAGTTGCGAACGTTCCTGCTGACATTCAATGACAATTCCCGAAGGCGCATGCCTCAGTCGAACAGCGGTTTCCACTTTATTTACATTTTGGCCACCGGCTCCTCCCGATCTGTACGTTTCCCAGGTAATATCGGCCGGATTTATTTCAATATTGATGGAATCATCGACCACAGGGTAAACATAAACCGAAGCAAAACTTGTATGTCTTCTTCCCCCCGAATCAAAAGGAGAGATTCTGACTAATCGATGTACGCCATTTTCTGATTTCAAATAGCCATAGGCAAAATCGCCGTCAAATTCCAGGGTAGCGGATTTGCAACCTGCCACATCGCCCGGTTGATAATCTACTTCTTTCACTTTATAGCCGTTTTTTTCTCCCCACATGATGTACATTCTGAGTAGCATTTCGGCCCAGTCATTACTTTCAGTACCACCGGCTCCGGGATTTATTTCGAGTGCTGCGTTCAAACGGTCTTCATCCCTGCTTAGCATTCGTTTTAATTCCAGATTCTCAAGCTTTTTGGCCACTTTTTTATGCAGAACATCTACTTCCTGCTCATCGCCTTCGCCCTCCTCCAGAAATTCAAATAAAGTTTCCAGGTCTTCTATGCCTGTTTTGATAGCTTCAAATGACTCGGTCCAAACTTTGATCGACTGAATTTCCTTGAGTACTGCTTCTGCTTTTTTTGGATCTTCCCAAAAATCGGGTTGTGCTGTAATCAGTTCTTTTTCTTCTACTTCAGCTTTTTTCTGATCGTAGTCAAAGATACCTCCCCAAGGCCGTGAAGCGCGCCTTTACATCCTTCAATTGTTCTGATGTCATAATGAATTTTTCTGCAAAAGTACTTCAGAAATTTTATAGTCTGATTCTAATTATAAAATATAATTCCAATTGAATTTATCCTCTTGGGTACCTCTTTTAATGCCTTCAAGTGTGGCCAGCACCTTATTGGAAAATGTCCTGTTTTCAAGAGCTGGTAATTCATAGCGCTTATCTTCATATCCTATACTCGCAATATGCGCAATTGTAGCTGCAGTACCTGTGCCAAAAGCTTCCTGAACCCGTCCTTCTTTTAATGCATCTACCAATTCTGAAACCTGTATTCTTCGTTCTTCAACTTTCATCCCCCAATCTCTGGCAAGTGTAAGTACGGAATCCCTGGTCACACCTTCCAAAATAGTATCACCGGTTGGTGCGGTATAAAGTGTATCTGATGCAACAAACATAAGATTCATAGTTCCGGATTCTTCTATAAATTTATGCTCTTTTCCATCGGTCCAAATCAATTGTTGATAGCCTTCTTTTTGTGCTATTCTCGCTGGAAATAAACTTGCAGCGTAATTCCCGGCAGCTTTTGCCGCCCCGGTTCCACCTTCCACCGCTCTTGTATATTTTGTTTCAATTTTAACATTGACGGGCTTTGCATAATAGGCACCTACAGGGCAGGTGAAAATCATAAACAGATAGTTATCCGAAGGTTTGATTCCTATGTATTCATCAATGGCAAACATAAAGGGCCTGATATACAATGAAGTGTTTTCCTTTGAAGGGATCCATTCGCGATCGAGATCGACTAAAGACCTTATCCCTTCAAAAAACAACTCTTCTGAAATGGCTGGCATACACATACGCTCGGCTGAACGATTCATCCTTTGAAAATTCTTGTGAGGACGAAAAATGCTGATTTTCCCGTCGCTCATTTTGTAGGCTTTCATCCCTTCAAAAATGGATTGTCCGTAATGAAGTGCAGAATTTGCCGGACTTAAACTTATATTTCGATAGGGTTCAATACGAAAATTCCCCCATTGGCCTTCTTTGTATTCGGCAAGAAACATGTGATCAGAGTAAACTTTTCCAAAGGGTACATTGTCAAAGTCGACAGAGGAAATCTTTGTTTTTTCAGTTTTTTGAATTTGAATTTCAAAGGTATTAATCATGCTGCTTGTGTTAATCGTTTAAAAATGTGCTGAATAATTTACAAATACTTTAACTTTTTTCAAATATCTATTCTCTGGGTTTCCATGCTGTTTCTTCAGCTTTTACTTCCTTCGATATCTTTCGCGACATTACAAAAAGATAGTCAGAGAGCCTGTTTAGATATTTTTTAATAATGGGTTTTACTTCTTCCAATTCGGCCAGGGATATCACTTGTCGTTCTGCTCTTCGGCATATACAACGGCAAATATGACAAATTGAAACCGAACTATGGCCTCCCGGTAAAATGAAGTTTTTCATCGGCTCCAGGCTTTCTTCCATTTTGTCAATTTCTTTTTCAAGAAACAAAATGTCTTCGTCTTTAATTTCGGGCAAGGGGAATTTGCTATTACCTGGTTCCGATGCCAAATGCGAACCTATAGTGAATAAAACCTCCTGGATCTTTTTCAATTCATTGATCCTGTCTTTATTGGCGTCTTGATCTCTTAAAAGTCCCAGATAAGAATTGAGTTCGTCCAATGTTCCGTAAGCGTCAATTCGAATATTGTTTTTGCTTAGTCGCGTACCTCCTAAAAGAGAGGTGGTGCCGTCATCTCCTTTTTTTGTATAAATTTTCATCAATGGCTTAATTTAACTGCCTTATTTTCTTCATCACTTTCTATCAATCCGTCTCGCAACCTTACTACCCTGTGCGCGTATTCTGCAATATCTTCCTCATGCGTAACCATTATAATGGTATTGCCTTTTTCATGGAGGTTATTAAATAATTCCATTATTCCATAAGATGTTTTAGAATCCAGATTTCCTGTTGGTTCATCTGCCAAAATAATACTCGGATCATTGACCAGGGCCCTGGCAATGGCCACCCTTTGTCTTTGCCCCCCGGAAAGCTCATTGGGTTTATGATCGGATCTGTCCGATAGCTCTACCTTTTCAAGTGCTTCCATGGCACGCTCCTTTCTTTCCTTTTTAGCTAAACCGGCATAGATAAGAGGTAGTTCTACATTTTCTAAAGCACTGGAGCGCGGAAGGAGATTAAAAGTTTGAAAAACAAAGCCTATTTCCTTATTTCTAATTTCTGCTAAGTCATTTTCGGAAAGATGAGAGACATCATTTTCATTTAAAATATATTTTCCATCAGTCGGCGAATCAAGACATCCGATAATGTTCATCAATGTGGATTTGCCGGAACCCGAAGGCCCCATAAATGCCACATATTCACCTCTGTCTATATCTATGGAAATGGATCTCAATGCATTTACCGTTTGGGTTCCCATGTGGTAGATTTTAGAGATCTCGTATGTGCTTATAATTTTTGACAATGCCCGGAAATTTACGCAAAATAATAGGACGGCGGATAAGAAGCAAAAATAGTATTTACCAATTATCGTCTAAAGCATGTTCCTGAAGAATTTTTTGATATTCGGTAAAAAAGTCGCGGTATTCTTCGGCTTGCAATTTGTTTTTTAAGTCTTCCAGCTCTTTTTCAGCAAAACTTTCGAGGCCAATTTTTGCAGCCTGCAATACATAGGCTTTCTCCAATGCTTCATTTTCAGGATAGACCATTAAGTCATTGACCAATTCATAATAGATTTCGGTATCGTCTTTCCCATTCGCCTTCATCAGGTCTATTTTAAGAAGCATAACATTGGGATCATAACCCAAGCTCTGAACGGCGATTTCTGCATATCTCAAAAATTCAGACGTATTAGCCTGAGTTTTATTTTGCCAGGCTTTATAAAGTGGATAATAGAGCGATGTCTCCTCTGCCTTGTCTAGATAAGAATTAAATTTTTCGATATGATTTTCCAGATAGAGATAGCTCAAATACAATTCATCCAATTCTGAGCTGTTTTGCAGATTCTTCTTTTGTTGCAAGTAAAAAGATTCGATAGTATTAAGATCCTCATTTTCAATAAGATGCTTCAAAACAAGCGCAGAGGTTTTTAATCTTAAATAATTATTTTTAAAGCTATTGGGCATTTGTGCAAATTCTTCAATTGCAAATTCCTCTTTAAACAATTTGAAATTCACATAGGCCATTAATTCATTTGAAGTGTCTATATCTTCAAATGACTTTTCATTATTGACCACAGCGCTCCATTCCTTATGTGTAGAATCCCCAAGAAGCTTTTTTACATAGGATTTGCTCAGTAGCATCTGAAGTTTTTGTAGGTCTTCATTCTCGGTATAAATGGCCAATAATTTATTTGGGGAATTCTCATAAACGGCTCTTTCAGCCCGCTCCATAAAGGGTTCGGCCAAGCCATACAGTTCTTTGGCCATGAGCAAAGTTCCCACGAGATCAGAAACATAGGCGGAGGTCATTCCACTGAAATTGATTGCATTTTCAAAATCTGACAAGGCATCGGCTATATTGTTTTTGAAATAGTAATCCATGCCTCTTAGCAAATAAAGGTCCCTGAAATATTCATCGCTTAGGTTAAATTTTAACAATTGTTCGATGTCTTTCCTGAGTATGCTGCGACTGGTTAAAAGCTTGTTGATATTCAGATTGTAGAAATAGGAATACTCTGCAAATTCAATGATGGAGTCTTTGAGAATATCAATATTCACGGTATCGGTAAATGGAATTCTTGCTTTATTGTAAATGGAAATTCGATTGGTGATTTCAGTAATGTCATTCTTGCTAAGCTCTGGGAGCGAATCGGGGTTGAAATATGAGGCTTTGCTCAGCATGGCGCTCAAGTTTCTCTCCCTGCTCAAATCATCGGTTTGATTGAAATAGATAAAAGCCGAATCATACAGTTTGGATTTGGTGTAAAGCAATGCGAGATTATTGGTAATGGAGTTTGATTGGGGGAATTTGGAAATACCTTCCTGTAAGCTAAAAACAGCATCGAAAAATTTGTCATTTTGCTCAAACTGTGCTGAGAGGTCAATGAAATGAACGGGTTCAGGATTTTTAAAGATCGAATTTTTTAAACTCAAAACAGTGCCTTGCCGATTACCCTCCTTTTTATAGATATCTGCCTGATTCATGGTGGTCCGGCTGTTGTTGAAAGCAAAAACACTGGCTTCCTCATAGAATACCTGGGCCATTTTAACATCCCCATTGACCAGATAATTATCAGCCATTCCGGAATAAATTATACCCATCGACTGATAATAGGGAAACATCCCGCTTCGCATAAACATGGCCACCATTATGACAATTCCTCCGATAAAGGCCGTCAATATTGGAAATCGTTCGGGGCGGTAAACCACCTTGTAGGCTTTTACTTTTTGCTGTAGTAAATCACCAAAATTGACAATCAGATAGAAAAAGAATATGGTACCCATACCCAACTGGGAATAGAGCGTGGCATCTTCGATGATCTCCACAATGGCGTCATGTCCGGAGAAGTAGGCAAAGCTCAGGAATGAAAGTGTAAAGAGGCTGAGGGTAGAATACACAATCAAAAGGACTGTTCGGGATTCAAACAATTTTACCGAATCAAAGCGTTTTTGAAAACCGTAATACCCTGCAATTATGGCAAAGAGCAACATCAGCTGAAATGGGGTATAAATAATGTCCCAATCTATTTTGCCGATGGTTTTGGCATAGCTCAAGCTGACATTGCCCAGATACAAGAGCGATAAAATAATAAAATTCACAATTCTCGCCCGGCTAAATTGATTGGAGGAATAGCTGATCATGGCAAAGAATATATGAATCGGTTCATGTCCGATAAGAATGATAAATACCACAGATATTACGATGCAGGCGGGAAAAGCAAAATTGCTCAACTGAAAAAGCAATTCATTGCCCTGCCCAAATATTAAAATTATAATCCAAAGCAGGCCCCAGGCAAGGGCTGATAACAGAAAATGGAATTTAAATGATTTTTCAAAATGATAATTGTGAAGATAAAACACGAAACCGGCGAGTAGAGCGCAGAGGGCATAAAGAAAATAATCCTCATAGCCGGACATTATGCCGAACTCCTGTATTTTGAAATAAACCAAAAAAAGGATGATCAGGGAAACACCAATATAAAACAACCATCCGGAAATCCGAACGACCATGGTGCTGAGCACAACTATGCAAAGGAAAAAGCTAATCTGAAATAATTGACCGGTACGGATGGGCATTTCAAATTCACCGGCATAATACTTCTGGAAATTGATCAGACTGTTGATTCCGGGTGAAAAATCTCCATAGGGATTGATGTAATTAAAGAGTTTAACTTTAGCTATATCCGGGACCAGTCTTGTTTCAAGAGGAAATACAAATGATCCTTCGTATGTAAGGGCATATATAAAGAGTGCAAAAGTTATTCCTGTGAGAGCAAGAATAATCTGAAAAAGACTTCGATCAAATATTGGCCAATCGGGCCGCGTAAAAAAATGTTTCATTAATTAATTATCGAGCACTTTTGGTACCCTGAAATAATTGCTGTCTTTCTTTGGGGCATTTTTTAAAGCCTCTTCGTGACTCAGCTCATGTTTAACCTCATCTTCTCTGACAACGCTCACTTCATGCGACATATTGGTTAAAGGTTCAATGCCATTGGTATCTACTTCTTCAAGCTTATCGATCCATTCGATGATCTGATTTAATTCCAACAACATTTTTTCCCTGGACTTTTCATCAAAACTTAGTCTTGACAAATGTGCAATTTTATCTACTGTACTTTTATCTATTTTCACTTTCGAGTTCTTTTTTAAGTCTGTCAGAGATTATCTTAAAACATTCTTTTTTTAATCGTTCAACCTCCTCCTGAGAGTTTGCCCCCGGTTTCAATGGACGGTGATAAATAATTTTTAGTTTTCTCCGATTGATAATCCAGGTGTTATCCGGCAAAAATATCCAATTAAAAGGAATAGTTACAGGAATGATTTCAGTATTGCTTTCTACGGCCATTCTGAAGGGGCCGTCTTTAAATGCCGCCAATTCAGGCCCGGGGCTCAGGATGCCACCTTCCGGATATACAACCAGGCCAATACCTTGATTTAAAGTATCCACCGCTCTTAATAAGGTTTTGTAGGCATTGGTTTTGCTTTCTCTGTTTACGGTTATATAAAGATTGCGAAACATGTAACCGAAAACCGGAATTTCTCCCAGCGATTTTTTACCGATGAATTTGTAATAGCCCGGAGTGAGATAGGATATCAAGGGGATATCAAAATACGAAAAATGATTAGGGGTATAAATGTATTTTTTTTTGGGTTCAATTTTAGCTTCAAATACCGCTTCAATTGAAATCAGGCCACATTTCATTATCACCCATGCCCAAATTTTTGTTAAATTATGAGCGAGGCGGTGCCATTTTTTATTTTGAAGGAATACATAGTAGAAAGGGAAAAGCATGAAGAAGGTAATGACGAATATGATGATCATCCATATTGTATAAAGCTTTTTCATGATGTGGCGAAATAAAGATTTTCCTTTGAAAATCTTAAAAATCACTAACCTTTTAATATCAGGTTCGTAACTTTAAATTTATCTGGCATAAAGTATTGAGAGTTTTTTATATTTTTGATACCATCCAGCTATTAGGCTTATGAGAAAATATTACTTCTTAATAGTATTGGCGCTTATTGTGGCAAATACAAATGCACAAGTTACCATTAGTAACGGAGCCAATATCTTCCTCAGTACAGGTTCTATATTTAGCACCGACATGGACGTGACCCTTAGCGGGAATGCTGTGATCACCAATAACGGCGACTTCGATGCCGGAAGTATGATACTCAATAATACGGGCATATTCAATAATAACAATGGAGCCAGCTTCGATCTATTAAGTAATATAAGATTAAATAACACTTCACAATTTATAAACAACACAGGTGCCACGGCCTTGATTACTGACACTACCTTTGTTTCATCCACACTGGCCAATACAGGAGATTTCGGATCGAGATATTATGATATTTTATCAGGAGGTACTGCCCAAAACGGTGGGGTATTTCAAATTCAGAACTCTTTTATAGCAGCAGGTGGAGCAACCGTAGTGACCAATACAGGTGAATTGGCCTTTGTAGGAAATGACGATAATAAAAGAATTAATACCGATGCCATTGGCGCCAATCTCGATGTTGGTAATGTAACCTTTAATGCTTCCAACCCGGCCAGGAATATAATTCTCGAATCGGTACTAAGAATAAATAATACTGCCGATTTCAATTCAGGTTTGGTTTCATATCAAGATCCTACACAGGATTCTTTGGTGGTTTTGAGTGGTGGCCTTGTAACGATGGACTCCGCAACGGGGAACGGAATTATGACCGATGCGCTTTACAGATATCCTGGTTCTGTAGGAGAGTTTATGCGCTTTCCGGTGGGAGATGCAAGTCCGAAATTCCGACCATTCTGGGTAATGTCTGCTCAGTACGGTGGAGCACCGCCAAAGATTGCTGTAGAATACTTAGGAAATAAAACCATTGCTGACACCAATGCAATTGGTTATAACACCACATATAACACAAACTCATGGGGCTTTTATGAAATTGAAGGCAATTTTGATTCGTCAAGGGTCCAGGTGCAATATGGCTCGGGTGACGGGGTAGATACAGTAGAATCCATTATTGCCCAGGGTTACTCGATTGCAGCAGGGGATACAATTTTCTTTAATCTTGGTCAGGGAAATAGTAGTACAAACGGAATTGGTGGAATAGTTCAGAGTAAAATTCCTGCTAATGGCGATAATTCTGTGATAATGATTGGTCAAAGCACTGAACTTAGAGTAAGAGTACTGGCCTATTTGGAAGGGGCACAAAATTCAGGTGGTGGAGCTGTTTTTGATACTGCCATATATGGTACAGGTCAATTGACAAATAGATTTGTTTACCCCGGTACAACCAGTCAACCAATGTTTCCAGGGAAAGTTATCCCAAATGCACCTTTGGGTGCCATTGATAGCATAAGGCTTATTTTAAGAGATGTAGGAAATAATGATATAGATACAGCCAGTGCATGGTTGATGTCAGATGGCTCTATTAGAGATTATTTAACTGGTGAATTGAATTATGCCGTGTTTAATAGTGCACCTAATGGTCCCTCTTATTATGTTGTTTTGGATCATAGAAACCATTTAAAAGTACGGTCTTCCAGTACAGTAACTCCTTTAAATACCGGCCCGGGTGTATTGGTGGATTTTACGGACCCTACTGAAATATTTGGAGGTGGCGGAATCAAACTAATTAGTCCGGTAACCGCCATGATTGCAGGTGGAAATTCAAATGGAGATTTTGCTGTTAATGCAATTGATTATTATCAGGTCGCGATTTCAAACAATCTTTCCGAAACGGGTTATAGGAATACTAATGTTACTTTTAATAGCTTAAATGCCGGCAATGTAGATGCGGCAGATTTAAGCAAAGTTCAGGCCAATAGCCAGGTAATTTATTTTTCAACAGCGCAATAAAAGATGAAAAGAACTTTTTACTTCATAATTCTGATCTGCTTTTCGCAAAGTATTATTGCGCAAAGTCATTATGAGCTCACTTTTGATGCTGAAAAGGAAGCAAATAATCTCAAAATTGATTATTTTATACAAAAAACAAGCGGTACTGATTTTAAAATTGGCGCAGCAAATTTCCCACTTCAAAAATCCAATGATGTCGATCTAGACTGGTCACAAATTCAGGTTAATCCGAATTTTACCGGACCCTTCTCAACAGCGTACAGTCCAATGTCCTATGAACCGCCGATGATTCATGTCTCAAAATTTATCAATTATACGCAATTAACAGATTTTGGAGCTTCCGGAAACGGATTTACAGTGACCAGCGCAAAAACACAAATTGCAAGTTTTTTAGTACCAATGAATGGGCAATGTCCTGAAGCTACACTGGGCTGGGAAACAAATTGGGGTTCTATTACTGAATTTGCTACAAACGGAGATATCGTTTCAATAAAATCAGGTGCAATTTTTTCAGATCCTTTAATTAAAGATTTTAGATTCTTTGATGTTCCAAGTCAACCACAAATTTATCAGGCAGGCACAGGGGTGCTCAATGCTTGTGCGGGCAAATCTGTCACTTTGGAAACCTCCGCCAGCAATTTTGATATGCAATGGTTTAAGGATGGCATAGAACTGGGGGGTGCAATGGATTCTGTATTACTTGCCAATGCCTCCGGAATTTACACGGTCCAACTAAAAAATTGCAATGTGTTTGAAATGTCTGATCCGGTGGAAGTAGATATAATACCATTGCCCCAAAAAGCAATCATTACAGAAAATGACGGCATTCTTTATTCTTCTGTTGGGGGAAATATTCAGTGGTATCACAATGGTCAACCTATAGCTGGTGCGAACTCTGAGGATTTAATTCCCTCGAACAGTGGAATTTACACCGTAAAGTCTTTTAATTCCTGCGGTGAAATATTCTCCAATCCTTATAATTATGCGCCTCTGGGTGTGGATTTAGCACAAAATGGTACATATTTGCACGTCTTTCCGAATCCTTATATAGGAAAAACCAACATCGAGGTGACCTTATCAAAGGAAACGGAATTAACCATTGAAGTTTACGATTTAAAAGGTAATTTGGTGAGTCTGGTTGATGAAGGTGTATTTGATTCGGGTAAGCATCAATTGAGGTTTAGTGCTCAGGAATTGGGATATGCCGCCGGTACTTATGTTTTAAAAGTGAGAACAAACGAAAAGGAATTGATACACAATCTCATTGAATTAAAATAACCAAATCCATAATTTATATCGCTGTAGAATTAAAAATGGTATTGTATTAAGCTTTAAATTGAATTTATGTTGAGAAGACTACTCTTCTTCATTTTTGTATTTTTTTACAGCTTTGGTTCTTTCGCTCAAAGTTTTGAATTGAGCGCTACGCAGTCCTTAAATAGCTCTAAAGACTCTCTTCTTATTTCGGTATTCGTTAGGTCTACGACCGTTCCTCAGGAGTTAGGATCTTCTAGTATTACCATTAGTACAGATTCATCTATACTTGATATAACAAGTATTGCTTTAGATTCAATTAATACAACTTTTAACAGTGCTCCTTCTTATGATCCTATGGAAGTTGGTGTAGGATCTGATTCTACATTTATAGTCTTAAGTGTTAGACCGGATTTGTTTCCACCTGTAGCTCCGGGAAATAATGTTTTAACGACACCCACATTTGTTGCACGCTTAAGACTTTTGATAAAAGACAAATGCGTAAACAGCGATATTGGATGGAATGGTTTTCCTGCAGGTTCTGTGGTAGGAACCTATGGAGGTGCTTTTGATACCGATCCGGATACCATAGCTTTATTTTCACAGGCCTTTCTATTGAGGGATTCGATTGGGGGTACGGTCAATGTTGTTCCGGCCTCGGATACCTTGTGCCAGGGAACGGATGTCCTTATCGAACTCGACATTGACGGAGAAAATGGCTTTGTAGTTGACTTCACAAACGGTACGGATAACTATACAGTTTCAAATGATGGACTTGACACTTCCTTGTATGCCATTAATGCCACTCTAACAGGAGTACAGACCTTTACAATAACTCAAGTTACAGATACAAATGGCTGTATAGAAACGACCCTTGCTAATTTTACAGATGATGATGTGTTTTTAGATGAGAACGTTACACCGGCCAATGCAGGAGTGGATGATTCCATTTGTGGAACTCCTAGGCAAGTTATATTGAATGGAAATGTACCATTAATTGGAGTTGGTACCTGGACACAAATTGCAAGCCCTACCGGTGGAATAACTTCATTTAGTCCGGATGCAAACCAGGCCAATGCAACGGCTTCTGCTGATTCAGTTGAGCAATACACCTATCAATGGAGAATCGCATCACCTTTAGAAGGGGCAATTGCCAGTGGTGCAGCTTGCCCGGCTGATTCTGATGATGTTGATATTTATTTTTACAGGGAACCGGACACTGCTAATGTGGGAATTACACCTTTTGATACCTGTGTAAATACGGGTCTTCCAATTTTGATTGGATTGAATGCTATTGAAGCTGATTCAGGAATGTCCTTATGGACAGTAAGCGGATTTCCTGCCGGACCGGCACCTGTATTTGCAAATGATACAGTTTATAATACTGATGTGTCACTTGCGAGTTACGGTAATTATTTTCTTGATTGGACAATTTCAAATGGTAATTGTCCTGATAATACAGGAACTTTACAAATAAATGTCGCACAAGAACCCGATCCTGCTGTTATTACCACTGCAGGTCCAATTATTACCTGCGACTCAGTAATTCCGATTTCGGCTCAAAACCCGATAGTAGGTAGTGGACTTTGGATACCGAATCCAGGAGGTGGGGCTACATTTGATGTGCCAACAAATAATAATACCAATGCAAACCTTCCAACCTATTTTGTGGATTCGACATTTCAAGTGATATGGCAAGTCACAACTTTAGTTCCTGCTGGTGTTTGTGATCCTAAGTATGATACACTTTTTGTAACCAGAACTGCCCAACCAAATACAACACATTCCATTACAGGAAATGCAACTCCAGATTGTGGCCTTTCGTTCATATATACTCTGGATAATACTACCCCGGGTTCAATTTATGATTGGTTGTTGCCATCAGGTTATAATATTACGGATTCTACTCTGGCTCCAGATCTTTCAAGTATTGAAGTCACATTGGATGATCCTGTTTTTTCAGGTAGTTTTATTGTAAGTGAAATTACTGCTGGAGGTTGTGTTGGCCCAATTGATACTTTCATTGTTTCACCAATTAACTGTATTTTCCAGGCTAACTTTTATGTCAATAATATTATTAGCGATACGGCAGTTTGTGTCAGTGACCCCGTTGATTTTGTAAGCAATTCTTCAGGCGTTGATGGAACTACTATTTATAGCTGGGAATCAAGCTTGGGAGTCGATCCTGTACTTCCTTTTACCGAATTCGTTGGTGTAGGAGCTCTTGGAGATACTTTTTCAACTTCTTTTGGAGTGGCAGGCACCTATATAATAGGCTTGGAAATTAGTTCTCCGGGAGCGCCTGATTCCTATCTTGATACTATCGAAGTAGTAGATGCCCCGGTTTTAAGTTTTAGTTCAGTAGGTCCTACAACTGTTTGTTATGGCGACTCTGCATTTTTCAGATTACAAGTAACAGGCGGCTTACCACCATATTCTGTTACACTTTTTAATGGAACAAGTTCCTTTGTATTTAATAATCTTGATGGTGACGATACAGTGGGTATTCCATTTACTTCTTCGGTAACAATGAGTACAACCGCCTTAAGTGATCAATTGGCTTGTGGTAGTGCTGTATTTGCCACGACAGATATTATAATAAATGTAAATCCCAATCCATCAGCATCATTAAGTTTGCTTAGTCCTGCACCATTTTGCGATACAGATAGTGTAGAATTTCAAATTGATTTCCTTTCTGGAACAGGTCCTTTTAATGTCAATGTTTTAAAAAATGGAGTTCTGGAGACAGCATTGACCGGTGTTTCAGGACCTAGTTCGACTTTTTTCCTACCTAATACAGCTCCTGCTCTATATAATTTCAGTCTTGATACAATTACAGATTTCAATTCTTGTGACACTGTTGGTGGAACTACACTTCCAATCAGTTTAAGTACTGTGCCGGGAATTGATAGTGTTGTATTTGAACAGGATACAACAATTTGCGAAGGAGAAGATATAACAAATACAATTACAGTAAGCAGCGCAGCTTCACCTCCATATACTTATGTCTATGAAGGCAATACCATTTCAGGTCCGAATCCTTTTAGCATTATAATTAATAATATAATTGCAGATACCACTGTCACTCTTGATACAGTTAGAACAGCTGCAGGATGTGAGTATATAGCAAATTTAACTGCCACCACCACCGTTAACCCATTGCCTACAGCTACAATTTCCGGACAAGCCTGGATTTGTGAAGGTGATGCCACACCAATAACCTTTTCTGGAAGTCTCGCCAGCGATACCATTTATTACAGTGCTAATGGTGTAGCTCAAGGTACGCAAATTGGACCTGGAGCAGTTCCTGTTAGTCCGGTTGTTACAACGAATTATACCATTGACTCAATAATCGATGCCAACGGATGTCAGGTTGTTGATCCGGATGCCAATATCATAGGTAACCCTGTTCAGGTTTTTGTTAATCCTGCCATTACCAGCGCTGTGATTTCAGAGGGAAGTGTAATTTGTGAAGGTGAAACGGATTTCATTGTTGTAGACATCGTAGGAGGAACAGGCCAGTATTCATTATCGTTGGATACGGTAACGGGTGGTCCATTTCTATTGAACAATTATAATTCGGGAGATTCTATTCCGATTATTACAGGGGCTACATTGACCACTACTTTACTTTCTGTTACGGACGACAGTACATGTAGCTATGCTATTCCAACAAATACCACTACAACTGTAAATCCTTTAGCCACAGCCACAATTAACGTTGTTGCCGGGAGTGATACCATTTGTTCGGATGGAAGTTCTTTGGCCAATATTGAAATTACCTTAAGCGGTACAGGTGGCCCTTACGATGTTATAGTTTCCGATGGTTCTACCGACACTACATTCATGGGCTTATCTGATGGCTTAAATACTGTTTCTTTAAGTCCTTCAAGCGGAAGTGCATTTGACAGCGTGGAGTATGTCATCGTAAACGTCTTAGATAATAATTCAAATTGTCCGGTGGATTCATCCTCTGCAAATATTTCAGGTTCGGCTAAATTCTATCTAATTCAACCTTATGTTGGCACAATTACACCTTCGCGAACTACGAATGACCTTTGTTTTGGCGAAAGTGTAACACTAAGTGCCAGCAACACCGCCGGATATGCAAATCTCCAATGGCTATATGGTGGAAACCCGATTGCCGGTGAAACCGCCTCTTCTATCACAGTAGATTATACCGGTGTATTTACATTGGAAGCAGGTATTTCTGCATGTATAGCTACTTCAGACACCGTAGCTGTCCTTGTGGCACCTCAAATTAACACAACTATTTCAGTAGAACCGGAAAGTGATACAGTCTTCTGCGAAGGTGAAACGGCTTTATTAAAAGTACCTGCTGTACAAGGGAATGCAGTTTCGGGAACTTCAACAGGTTCTTATGTACAAACGAATTTCAGAGGAATTCCAGCTTCTGATCCGAGAACGGTTGAAGCCTGGATAAAAACGACTTCAAGCAATGCCGGTATTATTGGATATGGCACAGGAGCCAGTTCCGGAGGTGGTATATTGATGCATGTAAATAATACAAATCTTGGCGCCGGCTCACTTGGCCGTCTCAGGGTTTCTGTCAGAGATGGTTATGTGGTAGGTACTACCCCAATTGCTGATGGCAATTACCATCATGTTGCTTTTACCTTCGATGGTTCTGATGCAACTGATATTAAACTTTATGTCGATGGTCAACCTGATTTGGTTGCATTCTCTTCGGCGCAGGCAATAAATACAGATACTACCATAGGTATAGATTTGAGAATTGGCCCGGCAATAACCGGTATCATTGCTACTCCACCGGATTTAGATGGTTTGATAGATGAAGTGAGATTCTGGAATGTAGCATTGGATGACTCAACAATTTTTAACAATTACAATACGCCATTGTCGGTTACTCCGGGGCTAATTAATTCAGGACTGGTTGGCTTATGGAATTTTGAAGATACTACTTCAAATACGGTGAAAGATGAAACAGGCGGATCTACTCCCGGGAGTTTTGTAAATGGTGCCGAATTCAGACTTGATAGTGGATTTTACGCGCCTAGTCCTACACCAACTTACGAATGGTTCATAGATGGAAATAGCATCGTCCTTGGGACATCTCATTTTTACTTTGCTGATTCAAGTGGAGACTACACGGTGCAGGTTAGCAATGATAATTGCAACAGCTTATCCGCTCCGTTTTCCATCAGAGAATCTATACAAAATCCTTCCATTGCAGCCGGCGGGCCTACCAATATTTGTTTTGGAGATAATGTTTTACTGACTGCCACCGGACAAACCGCTCTTGAAGACAGTACTGTTTGGCATTATGCTTCCAATCCTATTGCCGGTGCCACGACTAATACCTTTACAGCAGATGCTTCAGGAGCTTATTCTATTGTATTTTACGATAAAGGCTGCGCAGATACCAGTAATGTAATCATCGTTGATGTCGCTGCTGAAATCGATACTTCATTAACCATTACCGGCGATACCATACTTTGCGATGGCGATACAACCATTTTATCCGTGCCCTTATATGGTGGGAATAATTTAAATGGTTTTGCAAAACCGGACGTAATTCGAAATGTGGCTGATCCTGATAGTGTTTCATTCATTCACCAGACAGGTAAATTCACATTGCAATACTGGCATAAACTTGATAACCCAGGTGCTCTTGATACAATTAACGCAGCCCTTGGAAATGCTTTCAATGGTGATCCCGGATTTTTTATTGGATATCAGAAAGGGAATGTTGGTGGTTTAGATGTTGGCGCTGCACCACAAATAAAAATGCATCTTGATCCTGATGGAGCAAATGACTTTGTCTTTTATACTAATCAAGCTGGAGGTGTAATTAGCAATAGTGATAATAATTGGCATCAAATTACTGTAGTTGTGGATAGTAATATGTTTGAATTTTATTTAGATGGCAACAAGATATCAAACACAGCAATTTTTAATACTGTCAGTTATGCAGGATCAATACCAGCAACAAATGAATTGACAATTGGAGATGCAAATTCATATTCTGGTGGGTTTGCTGAGTTAACAACAAGAGGTGGAGTTGACGAAGTTCGAATTTGGAATATTCCATTAGACTCCGCCACCATTGCCAATAATTGGAATAGACCTTTGAATGGCAATGAACCCGGATTGGTGGCTTTATTCGATCTGGATGAAGATACGTCTTTAAATGCCGGCGATAATGTCAATGATCTGAGCGTAAATGCCTATACCGGAATATTAAATGGAGGAGCCATAATCAGCAACTCGACTAATTCCATGCCTTCTGATTCTTTAGTGTATCAGTGGTTCAGAGATGGAACACCAATCGCAGGGGCCACCTCAAATCAATTGATTGTGGTTACCACAGGCGATTATCATGTTGAAATTTCCACGGCAGATTTGCTTTGTACCGAAAGCTCAAGAACAGTAGATATCGATTTATTCTCAGTTGATCCACAGGTCAATGTGCTGACGACCAACCCTGCATGTTTCGGCGATACCGTTCAATTACAGGCTGTCAATAATACCGGGGCCATTGATTCTGTAAGATGGTTTTATGGAAATTACCTAATTGACAGTGTCAGTAATCCTTATGGCGCTACATTAACAGGAAATTATACTGTAGAAGTATATAATAATGTGTGTTCCGATACGAGTTCAGTAGCTGTGGATATTGCCAAAGCAATAGATACATCTCTTTATGTCAGAGGCGATTCAGTACTCTGTGAGGATGACACTCTAATATTAGTAGCGCCAAAATACGGCAGCAGTTCTCTAAAATTAAATGATAATACCAGCAGGTTAGGAAACATTGGTAATAACAATGATTTTAATTTCATTCATGAAACAGCCAGTTTTAGTACAGAGTTTTGGGTAAAATTAGACGCAACATCCGGTGTTCAGGTTTTCACGGGTAATGCTAATTTCACTGGAGATATTGGCTTCAATGTTGCTGCTCAATTCAATGTTTCAAATCAGGGATTTATAAGGCTTAGAATGTTTAACGGCGGAACCCCGTTTAACTATAGCTCGAGTCTGGTTTGGAATACTACAAATTTTGATAGTTGGAACCATGTAGCTGTATCTGTTGATAATGGTGTAGCATCTTTTTATTTCAATGGAAGTTTTGTAAATCAAGTTTCATCGGCCTTTACCCCTGTAGCCGGGCCAGCTTCATCCAGTTTGGCCATTGGTGGTATTGCTCCAAATAGTTTTGCAGGAAAAATAGATGAACTCCGTATTTGGAAATTCCCAATTTCATCTGGTGAGATAACAAATAATTATCAAAGACCTTTAAATTATAATAATGATATAGTAACGGTATTCGGTATAGATGAGGATTCAACATTAACAGCAGGTGATAATATAAGTGATAATTCAGGTGTATTGACTGGAACCTTAATTAATAATGCATCGACAAGTGCTGATATTCCTCCTTATCTGCCTTCAAATGAATTAACCTACCAATGGTATCAGGACGGTTTTATAATTGCCGGAGCAATTGGAGATTCTTTGGTGATAAACACCACTGATTTCATCGACTCGGCAGATTACTTTGTAGAAATAGATAATACTTTAGGCTGTGGCCCACTTGCAAGTAGAACCATAAGGATTAAAGAAAATCTTATTTCAGATACACTATTTGCCGCACCTACAGAATTTTGTTTTGGAACGGATTCGGCCAGGGTATGGGTAGAGTTGGATGTTTATGATTCGGTGGAAATCTACAACCTTCAAAGTCTGACTCCGTTGGCCTCTTTAACGAACACAACAGATACTTTCTATTCCAGTAACACAGATACGATTTATGGGGTAGTATATAATTCTATCGATGGAAAATTATGTACTCAAAATACAGATACCATAATAATAACAGCTTTTATAAACCCAATACTTGATATTACCAGAGATACCATCATCATATGTTATGATTCAACGGCCGTTTTATTTAGTCCTGATGCCATGGATACCATAATTGAAGGTTCCGGAACGGTCACCACTTATGCCTGGTCTCCAAATTATAATTTATCCGATTCCTCGATATTAAATGCGGTTTATTCTGCTAATCCCGATACGGTACTGCCATTTATATTGACCATTACCGATGATAATGGTTGTTTTGACAGTGATACGGTTGTGGCAGAAACCAACCCTCAAATTCAGGTCTCACTTCAGGCCGATACCACCATTTGTTTTGATACACAATTGGATCTTGGAAATGGTAACATAATTAGCGGTGGAAAAGCGCCGGGTACTTTTACGTATCTCTGGGATAATGACACTCTATTTTTAAATCAGGCAGATACAAGTAATCTCAATGCGGTAATAAATGGAGATAGCGCAGGAGTAAATACCTATGGTTTATTAGTCACTGATGTGCAAACCGGATGTATTGGTTTGGATACCCTTGTAGTAACGGTCAATGATAGCATTGATTTTACGGCACTTAATTTAATAGATACCATTTGCTTTAATACCCCGAGTATCCTTATAGGTGGTGCACCAACTGCGCAAGGTGGTTCCGGAGTCATTTCAACTTATGCCTGGACACCGGCTACCAATCTGGATGATTCTTCCTTAGCCAATCCGACTTTTATAAATCCGTCAATTGCCGGAACATATACATACAATGTAATTGCCATCGACAATATTAATTGTAGAGATACCAGTAATGATGTTACGGTGGAAGTTGCACCTGAAATAATTGTAGACGCCGGTAGCGATACCGTGGCCTGTTTTGGAGATAGCACCATTACTATAGGTGGCAGCCCAACAGCTTCAGGAGGTTTTGGAGCATTTACCTATGAATGGACAACTTTAGGTGGAATTCCTGCGGCAGGGACTTTTCTGGATGATATTAATTTGGCTAATCCGACGATTCAGTATGGTGCCCCACTACCGGATACATTATTGCTGGTCGTGACCGTATCAGATTCTTCAAGTACTGCACCAAGTAAAATTCTGTGTAATAATTCAGATACAATCCAAGTTATTTTCAATCCGGAAATAGTTGCAGATCCGGGTAATACTGACTTCACATGTTTTGGATTTGATACATTGCTTAATGGATCAGCAACAGGTGGTTCTAGTTCAGGTTATACTTTCCAATGGATAGGAGATATTGCTAAGGTTAATGATCCAACAAATCCTAATAGCAATTTTACAGGGGACGCTTCCGGCTTGTATAATCTAAATTTAATTGCTTTTGATATTACTTATCCTCAATGTTCCGATACTTCTGGTTTATTGATTTTGGAGGTTAATGACACTATAGATATCAATGCAGGAAATGATACAGTTTTATGTTTCCAGCAGTCAACTGAATTGGGTGGTCTTATTTTACCATCAGGTGATACAACAGGTTCAGGTGGTTCGGGAACAGGATTTTCTTATCTATGGACTGGATTAGGAGGTACATCAACCTTTTTCCTTTCAAATACCACAATAAAGAATCCAATATTTAATCAAGGAGCTTCTCTGGACACTTTGTTTTCTTATCAAGTACTTATAACAGATAATACTCATTTAACGTGTTTCGAACAGGATACAATAAATATTACTGTTAATCAACAAATTATTGTTGACCCGAATGTGAATGATTCACTTTGTATTGGTGACACATTAGTATTGGGCGGAAGTCCTGTTGCTAACCAAGGCTTTGGTGGATTTACTTATTTGTGGAGTTCTAAACTGGGTAATACAATTCAAAATGTAACAGACGAAAACCCATTGTTTATCTCAACAGTTCATGGAATTGATTCAGTGAAAGTTATTGTCACAGACGCTAGAACGTGTATAGATAGTGCTTCAATTACTGTTGAAGTGGATTCTTTGCCAAATATTTCGTTCATTCCATCAATGGGATTTGATATTTGTCGTGGTGAAGATACAACCCTAATAGCTCTTTCGAGCACCGGAAATCAACCGGGGGATCCTTTGACTTATACATGGAATAATGGTGATGTGGGTACAACCACTGTTGTTCAACCAAATGCGGATACTATTTATGAAGTTACAGTGGTGAATTTGATCAACGGTTGTACTAATTCAGACACAATTAATATTGTAGTAAATCCTTTGCCAAATAATCAAATAAGAGAAGGAGTTACCATTTTAGGTGATACATTAAGAACCTGTTCCACTCCCAATATTCTTGCGCTCCAAATCATAAATGATTCAAGTACAAATGCAACTAGTTTTTGGTCACTTTTAGATCCTCCTGGACCTACGACTATTCCCGCAACAAGTACACCTAGCATTTCGATTTTTAAAAACCAACTTCAGCCAACAGGAAATACAATTGCCAACATAACTACTGATACTGAAGGATGCGTTAATTATGATACATTGTTCATAACTACGAACAATCTACCGAATGCAACTTTTCTGGTTTCTGATTCAATACTTTGTTTTGGTGATTCTATTACTTTACAAGTTACAGGTGTTCCAAACCCTCCAGCTCCGGCATTTACATTTGTAAGAAATACACCAACTGCTGGGTCAATATACTCTGGAACTGATTCCACAGTGTCATTTGTCATTGGTTCAAACACCCCTGTTATACCTTCATTGAATAGCTCAGTTACTTTTGAGTTTGAAGTTTTAATAAATACAGGTTGCCAAATATCATTATTGAGAAATGTATTAGTGAATCCAAACCCTGATTTAGAATTAGTGGCTTCAGATTCCTTATGTAACGGTGCGGATGCTTTATTGAGCATAAATAATCTTAATCCTCTTCCTCAAGCACCTTTAGATAGCTTCATCTGGAATATTACAGTTCTTGATACATCTCAGGTATTGATTACTAGTACAATGGATACAATTATCAATGTAGTGGCTTATGATACTAATGGTTGTGTAGGGTCTGTACAAGATACCATATTTACCAAGGCTTTGCCTGATGTAAGTCTAAATACAGCAGGACCTCTTCAATTTTGCGATGGAGATACAGCACATATTTTTGCACCTAATAATCCCAATTATATTTATGAATGGAAGGATATAGCAGTTCCACCTGCAGTAATATTACCTACAACAATCAATTTATTGGTCGCGGATACAACGGGTCAATATTTTGTGACTGTTACAACTGATGGCTTGGCTTGTACAGATAGTTCCCTAATAGTATCAGTACTTGAAAATCCATTACCTGTAATTACTTTGGATACTTTCCCTATTAGCTCGGAATTTTGTTTTGGTGATTCTGTAAGGCTTAGAGAAACCAATTCCTATCCGGTGGCCTTCTATACCTGGACCGAGGCAAGCCTTGGAACTGTGGCCACGGGGACCAATTTTATTTGGGTCAGTGATTCGGGACAGTTTAAAGTCATCGTAACTGATGCCAATGGCTGTATTGACAGTTCAGCGGTTCAGGAATTTTTTGAATTGCCGCTGAGTACCGATTCTATTCTGGGTGATGACACGGTTTGCGCATTAAGTACGACCACTTATACCAGCCATACCGGAAACAATGGAACCTGGATTTTAAATCAAACTTTTGGTACCATACAGGGTGCACCTCTGGTAGGGCCGAATTACGTGCTCAATAATGCTAATTCTGCTACCATTGATTGGGCTACAGCCAATAATGCACAGCTATTTTTTACACCAGATGCCACATTGGTAGATTGCCCCACAGAAGACACCTTTGATGTGGTCATTGTGGCCAACCCGGTTGCCAGCATTGTAGGGCCAAATTCGGGTTGTGTAGGCGATATTCTGAGTTTTTCTCCACTAAATGCAGGAGATACTTATGCCTGGAATATTGCACCATCATTTGGAAATATTACCAACCTCGTGGACTCAATTACTCTGGCATTGGATACACAAGTGCCTTTAGGCCAGGGTCAGGATACGGCGAGTCTTCAAATGATTCAAACAGCTGCAACGGGTTGTACGGATACAGCATTGCTGCTAATTACAAAATACGATACAGTGAATGCTGATTTTCTCGCACCGGGACAGGATACCGGAGTATGTCAGTTCGATATTGATACCTTTACAATACAAAACATAAAACCTGGTGTCAATTATACATTTACTATTACTTCTGGCGCAGCATTACTTAATAATATTACCAATGGCCAAATTAGCATAGCCTGGAACTTTGTTGGATCGGCAACAGTAAGAAGCATTGCAGTAAACGGTGACTGTTCTGATACGGTCTTCCATTCGTTTAGCATCCAAACTACACCGGTAGACAGCTTTGATTATTTTATTGATAATGTCTTACAAACAAGCCCAATAACTAGTGTTTGCGTTAGTACGGATAGTGTAACCTATCGTTTACGAACACCAAATTTCACCAATGATTTCACATGGACGCTTCAAAGTCCGGGCGGAGCGGCAACGGCTCTGGGTCCTTTAAATACAACATTCTTGTCCATAGGAATTAATGCTCCGGGTTCATATATTTTAACGATGGTGGAAGAAACGGGTAATGGCTGTTCAATTACCTTACAGGAAACAGTGACCATTGATCCTGTGCCTACCTTTAATGTACAAATTTTTGATACGGTAATATGTGAAACAAATTCATTACAACTCTATTCGGTAACTGGTAATTTTAATTTTGTAACCCTAGGTTGGTCTACATCTCAACCAGGTCCAACAATGTTTGTAAATAATAGTCCGAATGACTCCACAATTCAAGTTCAATGGGGTCCTCCCGGAATAGATAAGTGGATTGTGCCAATCTACAGTCAGGGATTATGTACGGTAAATGGAGATACAATTTTTATGGACGTAGAACAATTACCTAACCCATATATAACGCCAAATGATACAACTTTCAATAATGGTTTGGATACTACATTCTGTGAAAACTTAAGGACCTTCTTTATTGCAAACCCAAGAGATACCGGAGCAACATATCAATGGTATAATAATGGAGTCGCCATTAGTAATTCAGATACTTCAAGGCTTAGAATTACGGAATCAGGAACATACAGTTTTAGTATCATTACTTCAGGAAGTGGTTGCATAGACTCTACGGATAAAGGCGTCATTGCAAATGTATTACCCATACCCGATGCAGAAATAACAGGAGATACCTTGTGGTGCGGTTCCGGAGACAGTATTGAATTGAGTTCGGTTAATACGGCATCAAGCTATCAATGGTTTATAGACTCTGCCTTTAATGCCCTACCGAACAGCAATTTTAGAGATTATACGGTTGGTACATTTGGTACTTATTTCGTTGTACTTACCAATGCCGGAGGAAATGGTTGTACTGATACTTCTTCTGCCTTTATAATTTCTCCTTTGGCACCAGCTGTTTCATTATTCCAATTTGATTCCATTAGCAGTTTCTGTAACAATGAAATTGTACCTCTGAATGGTAATAATGCGGGTCGATTGCTCGATTTCGAGTGGATTACCAACGGACAGGGCCAGATTGTGGATCCATTTACCGACACGACCACCTATATCCCAAGTGATTTGGATTCAGGTGCAGTATCTTTTGAGTTTATCGTTACCAATTTCTGTAATGAAGACATCTCCATCGATACAGCAGATCTTAGAGTCTCTCCTGATGCGAGCTATACGCCTTCATCATTGGTGGTAGAATTGAACGAAACGGTCACATTTAATGTCGACAATGAGGATGCTACATTGTATTCCTGGGTATTCCAGCCGGGCGCAACAGGATCAGGCCCAACAGGATTACATACATATACTCAGGCCGGAGACTACTTGTCGTTCTTAATTGCTGTTAATGAATATAATTGTGAAGATTCCTTTGCTGTGCCAATTCATGTGACCAGGAACCAATTAATTTATGTGCCGAATGTATTTTCGCCAAATGCAACGAATCCGGATAATCAAACAATGAGAGTCTATGGTACAAATATTTCTGCAACACAATTTGAAATAACAATTTTCAACAGATGGGGAATAAAAGTGTTTGAAAGCACGGA
Source organism: Hyphobacterium sp. CCMP332 (assembly GCA_014323545.1). NCBI lineage: Bacteria > Pseudomonadati > Pseudomonadota > Alphaproteobacteria > Maricaulales > Maricaulaceae > Hyphobacterium > Hyphobacterium sp. CCMP332. The sequence continues at coordinate 907,301 of CP058647.1, read as the reverse complement.
TTTAACTGAAATGAAGATCAACGGATGGAACGGTTCTCAAAACGGAAATGGTCCGGAGCTTCCATCTGGAGTATATACTTATTATATTAAAGGTCAGTTTTTCGATGGCAAAGCTTTCCAGCAGGTTGGAACCGTTAATTTGATTAAATAGTCTATGAGAAAAATATTACTGCTGATAATAACTTTTTGCGTCCTTAATTTAGTGTCTAAAGCACAAGATGCGACCTTTTCGCAGTACTATGCCTCATCGGTATTCTTAAATCCTGCCCTGGTAGGTAATTATGAAAGTCTGACCTTTAATTCCTCATTCAGATCGCAATGGCAAAGCATAGTTGAGCCTTATACGACCAGCCAGATATCGCTGATTGCACCTCTTAAAGGGGGCCGTTATCACAAAACAAAAATAGGTGGGATTGGAGCTACTGTATTTAACGATGTTGCCGGAAATGGAAATTTCAAAACAACCGGTATAATGGGCTCTTTTGCCTATAATAAGTCTCTTGACAGAAAAAATCTAAAAGTTTTATCCTTTGGTGGGCAGGTTGGATTGATCCAAAAACAAGTAGATTTTTCAAATTTAGAGTGGGGAAGCCAATACAATCCTTTTGTAGGTTTTGATGGTACGGTTAATCCGAATGAAGTGGGTTTTGATAATCAAATCATGTATCCGAATGTAAATCTCGGATTTATGTTTTACTACAATCCTACTCAAACTTACCTTTTCACCGGCATGAGTTCCTATTCAGGGTTAGTTGTTAGCAATGTTATACAACCCAATGAATCATTTATAAAAGATACTAAATCCTCTCTTCCGTTATTGATTAAATATCACGGTGGATTTGAAGTACATATGAGTTCTAAGGTGGATGTATCGCCAAATATTCTTATTCAGTATCAGGACAGGAACTATCAAATAAACGGAGGTCTTTATGTAACCTACAGATTATTTAATACACCCTTGGGTGTCCTGGCCAAAACAGATCTTGTATTCGGAGGCTGGTACCGTTACGGAGACGCGGCAATATTGAGCATTGGGCTTGATAACAGGTATTACACCATTGGATTTAGCTACGATTATAACACATCTCAACTTAGTACTCTGGCTACCGGAACAGGTGCTTATGAGATTACTTTGACACTTCGCAAAGTAAAAGAAGCAAGAAGAAGAAGATTCTCTACGCCAAAAATTTAAAAATTAATTAATTTCGGGTTATGAAACAGATCCGAATATCATTAATTGCTTCAATTCTTCTTACAGTACTTTTCTCTTTTAGACTTTCTGCACAAAATCTGGACATTGACAAAAAGTACATGTCGAGCAATGTAAAATTTGCAGAAAAATACATGGAAAGAGGAGAACCCTATGAAGCCTTAAAGTATTACGCCAAGGAATCTGAAGAAAACCCAGATAACCACTATGCCAATTTCCAATTGGGGAATTTGTATTATGAATTGTTTGATTACAAACAATCCCAAAGATTTTACAGCTATGTTGTACTTCGCGGTGGTTATAGGGATTTTCCCTTATCTAAATATTGGTATGGGGTCACATTGAAGATGAACGGTGAATACGTAAAAGCCAAGGAAGTGCTTACTGAATTCATCAATGAATTCTCCCCCGGGAATCCCAAAGAATCAATCATTCTCGACAAAGCCAAACTGGAATTTGAAGGAGCCAGGATAGCCATGAAGGAAATGAAAAAGAAAGAAAGAAATTATGAATTTGAGATTTTAAACAGACCGGCAAATAGCGGTGCAGATGAATATGCCCCTACAATAATTAACGATTCCTCATTTATTATGACCACTGATCGCAAAGGGGTAATGCAGGATATAAAAGATAAAGAGAATGGAATATTCTATTCAGATAATTACCGGGTGAGTTTTGATACCAGAAATAATCGATGGGTGGCAAGCAAGAAAATGAAATTGCTAAGCCAGATTAATACCTATAAAAGTGACGGTCCCGGTAGTTTTACAGCCGATGGCAATAAGTACTATTACACCAGTTGTGCGAATGTGGAAGAGGGTTGCGAAATCTTTGTTTCGACCAAAAGTAGAGGCGGATGGTCCGAAGGGGTAAAACTCAATGAAAATATCAATCAACCAAAATCGGAAAACAAACAACCATTTGTAACTCCAAAAGGGGATACGCTCTTTTTTGTTTCAGAGAGGTCCGATGGTGTTGGTATGCAGGACATTTGGTATAGCATAAGACAAGGAAAAGGTGAAAACTGGGGAAAAGCCATTAATCTGGGGCCAAATGTAAACACACCTTTTATCGATATGTCGCCATCTTATTATCCCGGAGAAAACACCTTATTTTTTGCCTCCGATGGAAGAAGTGGTTTTGGTGGTATGGATATGTATATGGCAAAAGGTGAAAACTTCGAATTTGTAAAAGATTTGGGAATGCCATTTAACTCCAGTAGAAATGATTTCTACATGGTTTTGGGTGAGCAAAGAGGTTTTTTCGCTTCTGACAGAATTGAAGGTGGCATGGGTAAAACCGATGTCTACACTTTTATTTTCCCTTCAAAAAAAGAATTTATAAGACTGGTTGCTTCTGAGTATGTGAATGACTTTAGAGAGTATACAGCGCTTACCAAACTAAAATATGGAGAAGGCGCAAGCAATGTAGCCGTAAATGTAGATGTTAAACTGGTCGACGAAAAAGGAAATGTTCTTAAAACGACCCGTTCCGATTCCCGCGGTTTTGCGCGTTTTGAAAATATTCCAACAGATAAAAATTACAGAATAGTAATTGATACAGAGGATCCAAAACTCAAAGTTGATATGCAGTATTTTGTTGATGATATTGAAGTAGTGGATAATTTGAGCCTTGTCTATAAGAAAGACATGCCGGTGGCAAAACTTGAAATGGAAAGAAAAGGATCTGAATTTTCATATTCTGACTTTAAGGGATTTGCATTATTGGGAAAAATGAAGGTTGAAAATGCCGATGATCCTGCGATTGGAATTCCACTGGTTTTATTGAACGACGAAGGTCAGGTTGTTAAGAAAATCCGAACAAACACCAGGGGTTTGATGCGATTTGAGAATCTGGCATCAGATAAAAACTATCGCGTGGAAATAGACACCGAAGACCCCAATTACGATCCTTCTATGAAAGTGATGTTCGATGACCTGCAATTGAAACGATATGATGAAGTGGCTGAAAATGTGAAATTCGAGAATATATATTTTGGCTTTGGTAGCAAGGAAATCGACCCCGAATCGGCAAAAGTCCTGGATAAATTGGCAACCTATTATAAGCAAAACCCCAATATACAGGTGGACATTAGTGCTTATACGGATACCGTTGGAAATGAGGAGTTTAATAGAAAATTATCTGAAGAAAGAGCCAATGCGGTGCTTAACTATCTCAGGGACAAAAATATAGATGAGGCCTCTCTGGTTTTATTTCCTATGGGAGAAGATAAAGCGGGTGCAAGTATGCCAGCAGGTGCAGCAGATACGGATGATAAGGGAAACAGATATAGCAGAAGAGTTGAATTTTTCATAGTGCAATCGCCGGAAGACAAATCCACCAGACTCTGACCTGATTTTAAGCTATTTTAAATTTAATATCTACTATTTTTAATATTTTACGATATTTGGGATATTACTTTTTGAATAGAATGAGAAAACAGGTATTTGCAGTAATTGCTTTTTTCCTTTGTTCCTTTATAATTGTTAATCTGTCTCAAGCCCAGGATAAGAAAAAACCATCTCAGAATGTCAAAATTGCTGACTCTTATTTTGAGAACCAGGAATACTATCTTGCAGCTGACTACTACGGTAAAGAATTAGAGGAGAATCCAAATAATATTTATGCCAACTATCAATTGGCAGAATGCTATCGGTATTATTATGATTACGAAAATGCCGAAAAGCAATATTCAAAAACACTAGCCATGGGTGATGATGAGGTGCCTTTGGTTGGCTTTTGGTATGCGATGATGCTAAAGAGTAACGGAAAATACGAATTGTCGAAGCTTCAGTTTGATTCATTCTTATCCAATTTTAAAGCAGTAAGTCCCGAAGACAGGATGATTAAAGAAGATGCAGAGCTGGAACGTAATGGCTGTATTCTGGCCTTAAAAGAACTTAAAAAACCCATTCGTAATTACGAATTTGTCAATCTTCCAAGCCCCGTTAATACAGCCAACTCCGAATATGCACCAAACTTTTATGAAGGTGATACCTCAATCGTTTTTGCATCCGCAAGACAGGGAACAAAAGGAAAGGACAAGGATACGCGGCTTGGCGAAGAATTCAGCGATTTATTTCGATTTAAACTGCAAGGGCGAGAGTGGTCCGAATACTCCGATGATGACGAATTTAGTAATGTTAACACAGTTAGAAATGATGGTGCAGGTGTGTTTACAAAGGATTTAAAAAAATTCTATTATACCTCATGTATTGAAAAAGACTACCCTTGTGCGATATATGTGTCCACTTTGGTTGATGGAAAATGGACCGAAGGGGTGAGATTAAATGATAATATCAACCGAAGAGGTTACGAAACAAAACAACCCACCTTAACAGCCGGTGGCGATACCATGATCTTTGTTTCGGATCGTCCGGATGGCAGAGGGCAAAACGATCTTTGGTTTAGCCGAAAAAGAGGAGATGAAAGTTGGCTACCCGCAAGAAATATGGGCAATTTGAATACAAAATTTCAAGACATTGCACCATTTTATGATGAGGATGATTCAACATTGTTTTTCGCAAGTAATGGCAGACAGGGTTTCGGCGGTCTTGATATTTACAAAGCTCAGGGTGCAAAATTTGAAAGGGTCACGAATATGGGATTGCCTTTTAACACCAACAGAGATGAATTCTATCTGTCAGTTGGTAAAGATAAAGGATTGCTTTCTTCAAACAGAGAAGGAGGAAAAGGGAATGATGATATTTATTATTTCAATATAGAAAGCAAGGAATTGCTCCTGGCAGAATTCACCAAAGACGATCTAACCAAAGAGGGTAATTTCTCACTCATCACGAATTTATTTTACGAACCTGGAGGAGAACCGGCCGTCGATATTCCGGTCTTGCTAACTGATGCCAATGGAAATACTCTTTTAAAAGCGATGTCGGATGAATTAGGATCAATGTCATTTGATGATCTTTCGCCGGATCAGAGCTATAAACTCGTTTTAGAGAATAACGATGAAAATGTTTATGCTGATGTAATTTACAAAGGCAAGGGAGGTGAATTCAATATCAATGCGGAAAGAGAAGGAGCCATTTTAGCAACGATTACCAAAGAGATCATTGAGCAATTTAATTCCATGTCTATTTTATCAAAATTGAGTTATGCCAATTCCGGAGATCCAGCTGCCGATGTCTCTGTAGTATTGGTGGATGACAATGGGTTAATTCTCAAAAGAGGAAAAACCAACATGGAGGGTATCGCACGATTCCAGGAACTGGATTCTGATAAAGACTATAGAATTTTGATTGATGAAGATGATCCAAGATTAACTGCAGACATCAAATTTCAGATTGACGATGTGAGAATAAAATGGATGAGTCAGAAAACGACAGAAAGGGTTGTCTTTGAAAATATTTATTTTGATTTCAATGATTACAACATCAGAAAAGAAGCAAAAAAGACCCTGGATGATTTGGCCTCTTATCTAAAATCCACTGAAAAAGTTCAGGTAGAGGTATACGCCAATACCGATAATTTGGGAACCGACGAGTACAATCAGGAATTGGCTAAAAAGAGAGGATTGTCTGTAATCGAATACCTGGAGGAAAAGGGCGTAAACAGAAGTTCGATCGTCATTAATGCGGTTGGAGCGAATAAACCCATCGCTTCTAATGAAACTCCTATAGGTAGACAATTAAATAGAAGAGTTGAATTTTACGTGGTTGGGGGCTCGGGTTACAATTCACCGGTCATGACTTACATCGTGGAACCAAAGCAAAGCCTTGAGCAGGTAGCCAATGAATTTAATATGACGCCCGAAGAATTAAAGAAATTAAACAATATTAGTAGCGATACGGATCTTAGGGCCTTCATACCTTTGAGAGTAAGAAAAACAGGTGATAATGGCCTTATCGCTCCGATTTCCATGGCTTCTGCTTCCAGCGATAAATATAAAGGTATGGAAGAACCGGGACGTCATTCTGCCGCTGTTGTTCAAACCTCAGGGTCCTCAAATATATCAGGTTCATCAAAAGCATTACCCGATCTCCCAACTGGGCAATCTTATCATATCGTAAAACCTATGGAGACGCTATTTAGAATTGCTTACAGTTATGGAATGACGGTAAGGGAAATTAAAGAATTGAATAATATTAGCTCTGAAATTATTCAAATTGGCGATGCCATAAAGGTGATAGATAAATCAGGCAATAAAATTGCTGCAGGTCCCGGAACCTATGTTGTAAAAGACGGAGATACTTTATACGATATTGCCGTTGCACATAACACAACGGTTAAAAAACTCATTGAAATAAATAATCTTGACAGCCCCGTCCTCTATCAAACCATGGTGCTCAGGGTAGAATAAAATTAATCAAAAGGCAAATACACGCTTAATTTGCCATTGGAATTCACATGGTATTGTTTTGAATTGGATTGGAGTAATTCCAATCCATTTTTGTTCAGAATCGAATCAAATTTGATATTGCTGAGTGACCGGCCTTCACGATCAAACAATAACCATTGATTTGATTTTTTAATGGCCAGATTTCGGGAATTTAGTATTTTATATTCCTGAGGGTTTTTTGCAATTATTTTGGATTGATAATCCAGCCAAATCAATCCATTTTCTGTATTCACAATTACACTTTTGTCAAAAACATTCACGAACTCCTTTATTGTTAGACTTTTATCAATAACCAGATTGCCATTTTCCTTAAAAACTTCCCAAATACCATCGCTCTCTAATGCGAAGTGCTTGTCCGTAAGAAATTGAATATTATCATAATCCCTATCCAGAATTTCTTTGCCTTTCACATCCATTAAGCCCCATTTCCCTTTTTGCCTAATAGCAAAAAAATTTGAGCTACTCATTACAAATATGGAATCAATTTTATCTTCATATATTAAATCTCCGTCTGCCTGATACAAGTACTGCTTTTTCTCGTCTTTAACAATAAATAGTTTGCCTTGTCTGATTATTGGATAAGAACTGTTAAGGATAACCTTGTTCTTTTCATCAACCAATACATAGTCGTCTTTTTTAGCTATAAAGAGATTATTTCTATAGCCGGGCTGCCATTCCAGATTGCTGTATTCAACAGGAATAAGAGAATTTTCACTTATATCTATTAATCCAAAATTATCAGCTTTTTCAACCATGATTTTTTCATTTGAAATGAATTCAATTGAGGAATATTCCGGGTCAATTAAATAGATTGAGTTCTCAAAATCATAAACAGCCCATTTCCCCTCTTTTTTTACACGGCATGAATTGATATTATCTTTAAAATTAATATCAGAAAATTTTTCCGATTCTGCTTTTTCGGGCAATAGAAACCATTGGTTATTATTTTTTGCAAAAAGCTTTCCACTATTATAAAGCAATGAATCCATTCCGGCAAAAAGCACTTGGCCCTCCCGGTTTATCAATGACCATTTATTAGCTTTCTTAACCATAGCACCGGTTGCAAAAAAGTCTGTAACCATATCGTACAATGAATCATTGACGGGAAATAGATTTTCCGTAATAAAGAACCATTTGCCTGATTTCTTTAGGGCAAGTCTTCCGTAATGATAGCTTTTAATGCTGTCGTATTCGAGGCTCAGTATTTCTCTGCCGGAAGCTGTAATTAATCCCCATTGCTCCCCCAACCTAACTTTCGCCAGCCCATTACCTGCAGACAAAATCTCGTGATACGGGTTTTTAAGGATGGATTCTCCTTTTAGATTAATGATATCAAAGAGGCGATTCCGGAATCTCAATTTTATAAACTGCGTGCTTACTTTTTGCGCATTGACGATCTCTTCCGGAATTTTAAACTGACAGTTTTTGTGATTGATGATTGCAAAATAACTGTCATTGGAAACCAGGCTCAGCGTATCGGAAAGCAGTTTTACCATAGTAAATTCCTTCTCACATATTATTTGCCCATCGACTTCATCTAGAATTTTCCATTTTCCATTTTTTTTGACCCATGCATTGGAATGCCAGATACTGGCCCTTTTATAATCATCAAAAGCGATTTTTGTGAGTTCCGTACCCGATGAATCCCATAGATGCCAGCCTTCGGCGTCTTTAGCCCAAATTCTGCCAAAACTAAAAAAGCTCAGTTCTTCAAATTTTGGGGGCACCACTTCCTTGCCTTCACAATTGATCATTCCATAGAAGTCGCCAAATCTCACTTTGGCAAATCGATTTTCAAAAGGCGAAACTTCAAAATATTTTGGCTTTATTTTCCAATTGTCAAAGAGGTCAACAAAACCCATTTTACCATTGCTCATAAATCGTCTGGGAAGCAGATCATCCGGACAGCTGGAGCTCTGTGCAACTGTGCTTATGAGAACACAAATGTTTAGCAGTAATAATAAAAACAGTTTTTTCATAATTAATACTATCACCCTTTAAGCTAAGAATTTGTAATGAGATATTGAATTAAGGCAAGCCGGGCTTTACGATCAGAACATCGTATTTATCTACAAATACCTGTCCTGAAGCGAGGCCTTTTCCTTTTCTTACGTATTTTCTTTCCGTATAAATGACAGGGAAAAGCGTATCGTTTTTACCCTTGGAGTACCAAGCAGCAATGGAAGCGGCTTGTTCGAGTACATCGGAAGGAATCTTTGTGTTTTTGTCTTTTCTAATGATCAAATGCGAACCGGACACGTCCTTGGCATGCATCCAGATATCGTTTTTTTTTGCAAATTTTGTCGTCAACTCATCGTTGTTTTTAGCATTTTTCCCGACATAGATTACAAAGTCTTTAATTTTGAATTCTTTAAACTTCGAACCTTCATTGGAGCTATTCCCGTTTGATTTTGGACTCCTCTTTTTTAACCATTCCCTGATCAGTTTTGGATTATCGAGATTCTGAATTTCATTAATATGGGATTCTATTTTTTCCAGTTCGGCATTATTTTTCTCAATGCTCTTTTCCAGATTTCTTATCTCTATACTTTTGTTTTTTGACTTCTTATAGAGTGATTCAGCGTATTTCTGTGCACTCATTCCTTTTTTAATTTTAAGAGCTTTATTGCGCTCATTATAAAAATCAAAGACTTCTGCTACATCTTTACCATCATTAAAAAGATGAAGATTGGCCATAATTAGATTGGCCTCTTCCTCCCAGTCATTATTGTTTTGCAAACGGTTTAGCCTATTATTCATTTTCCCCAATGACTTTGACAACTTGCTGCCTTTGGCTCTTAGTTCTTTCAAAATTTGACTTTTGTGCTGATTGACAAATCTATTTTTACTTTCGAGACCCGAATAAGTATTGACAGCTTCTAAAAGATCAGAAAATTCTCTTGCTTCATTTTGTAATTTCAATTGATGTAAATGCCAGGTGGCATTTTGCTGAAAAAGATAAATCTTCTTTTCTTCCAATTTGGATAATAAATCATTCAGAATTCTATGTTGAGAATCTAAAGAAGCCTCAAAAAAATTCTGATCCATAAGATGGGAGATGGCTATTTTATCCAAAATGGGATAAGCTGCTTTTAAGCTTTTAAGTGTTTCTATCTTTTCATTTGGCAAGCCATAAAATTTACCATCAGGAATTTTAAATGCATAATCCTTTTTGATATCCGTACGGAAGAGAGTCGTTTTATCCGCCTCTTTTAAAATTAAATTAGATCTTCCGGCATGTAGTTTGAAGATAAGTTGAGTTTTATTATCCAATTCAAAATGAAAACTGCGTTCTCCCATATGCATATTGATTGCCACAATTTTTACATCAATGATTTCGGGGAAGAGATCTAGACTATTTCTTTTTGCACGATTGTAGTCATTCAAAAATCGCATGTGAGGGAAAGAGGGGTCAAAATTCAATATCCAATAAAAATCCTGTGCCTCCTTTTGATAAAAGCCAATGATGATCTCATTCTTGTTTTGAGTAAATACTTCTCCAATTTTTAAAGAATGAAGTCTTTTGATCAGTATTTCTGATAGCCATTTAATTGTGAAATAGTTCCACATAAGAAAATTTTAAGCTTCCAGTTTTAAACCATCGTAAGCAAGAAACATATTTTCAGGTAAATCTTTTTCGACTTCCTCATGCAATCCCATCCAATGACTGATATGCGTGAAATAAGCTTTTTCAGCTTTGAGATCCTTAGCCAGGGCTATGGCTTCTTTTAAATTCAAATGCGAGTAATGCTCTTTTTGGTGAAGGGCGTTTAAGACCAGCACCTTGGAACCTCTGATTTTTTTTCTTTCCTTCTCTGAAATGGTTTTGGCATCGGTAATATAAGTAATATCACCAAAGCGAAATCCGAATACCGGAAGTTTCATGTGCATGACTTCAATGGGAATGATTTCGGTATTTCCTATAGTAAAAGATTTGTTTTCAATTTCCTCCACCTTTATCCTTGGTATTCCCGGATAGGGAAGGTTTTCAAAAATATAAGCAAATTCTCTTTTGAGCTGTTCAATTACTTCTTTGCGCGCATATACCGGCATGTCTTTTTTCTGCAGAAAATTAAATGAGCGAATGTCATCCATGCCCGCGGTGTGGTCTTTATGCTCATGTGTGAAAAGAAGGGCATCCATTTTGCGGATTCTTTCTCTTAATACTTGTTGACGGAAATCGGGGCCAGAATCTACGATAATGCTGGTATCCCCATCTTCGATATGAACTGAGCTGCGGAGCCGGTCGTCTCTAAAATCCAGAGATCGGCATACCTTACAATCGCAACCAATAACGGGAACGCCCTGTGATGTGCCTGTGCCTAAAAAGGTGAGTTTCAAACTTCGAGCTCTGTTTGTCTTAATTTTTGATATAAACTCCGATTCTTTTCGCTGAGTTTTTTTGGATCTACTTCTATTTCCTTGAGTATTTCAATCAGACAGGATATTTTCCCCTCAAGGGCATAATATTTATTGACAATGATCATTTTGGAATCTTTGATAAGACAATAGCCCGATTTGAAATTGCCTTTTTCGTACCGAAGCGTGTATTCGGTTTCTGAAATAAGATCTTCAAGTTTGTTGAGGCTGTGTTTTGTATTAGCTAAAATCATCTTAGTTCAAAGTACTGGAAATTTTTTGTGCCATTTGATCGAAATCAATTGGTTTTTGAATCAGATCATTGATGCCAATGGCCTGATACTCTTCTACACTTAAATTTTTGTCATTTCCCGACAAAGCTATGATCGGAATATTTTTAATCCGCTTGTCGTTGTGATCCCGGATATGTTTAGCACATGTAATCCCATCCATTTTTGGCATATTTATATCCATGAGAATGAGATCAAAATTTTCTTTTTCCATTTTGCTTAAAAGTTCTTTTCCATTTTTTACACCAAGTACCTTGTAATTCATGTTTTCCAGAACTTTGGATACCACATTCAAAACGATATTTGAATCTTCGGCAATTAAAATCTTTTTTTGGATGGTCATAATTGTTTCCGAACCTTGGAAATTACAAAACTCGAATTTAAGTATATTAACTAAGTCTTCGATTCTTTTTTCAAATTTGTCATTTAAAAAATCCTTTTGGACAAAACTTTAATAGTCATACAAGGGCCTACTGCTGTAGGCAAAACTTCTATTGCCATTAATTTGGCGAGACAATTAAATACGGATATTATTAATGCTGATTCAAGACAGGTTTACCGTGAAATGAAAATTGGCACAGCTCCTCCTACGAAGGAAGAGCAAAAAGCCGTGAAACATCATTTGCTTGCCCATAAAAGTATTTTAGATAAATACAATGCCGAAATGTTTGCTGCCGAAGCCAGGGCTGTATTGAATGAATTATTCCAAAAAAATTCAACCCTAATTCTTTGCGGTGGTTCGGGTTTCTACGTTCAGGCGCTTTTACAAACCATGGATGAAATACCTGATATTCCGGAAAAACTCAGAAATCAGGTCAATGAAGAAGTAAAAAAAAATGGACTTTCAAATATGCTCAATGAACTCAAGGAAAAAGATCTTGAATATTACAGTTATGTTGATAAAAACAACCCACAAAGAGTTATTAGAGCCATCGAAGTCATACGACATACCGGACTTGCTTTTTCATCTTTTCATAGCAATAATGCCTCTCAGTTGCCATATAATATTTTAAATTTTGCAATTACAAGAGAACGAGAACATCTTTATTCGAGAATAAATCAGCGTGTTGATAAAATGATTGAGGCAGGTTTGGAAGAGGAGGCAAAACGATTGAAGGATCAAAAGGAATTAAATGCATTGCAAACAGTTGGTTATTCGGAATTTTATGAATATTTAGATGGGAAGATTGACAGAGGAAATTGCATTGAATTAATTAAGCGCAATACCAGGCGATTTGCAAAAAGACAACTGACCTGGTTAAGACGTTTTGATGATTTAATCTGGATAAATGTTGATAAAGAGAAGGATGCTATAAAAATTATATTAAATCAGATAAATGGCCTGGCTTAAACTATTTGACGATTTTAAAGAATTAAAAAAAAGATTTGGTGATAAATCGCCAATTCTCCTCAAAATCGGAGAACAAAAAATTTGTTTGGTTTTTTACAATGAAGAAATTTTTGCCTTTGACAATAAATGCCCGCATAATGGAGCGCCTCTTCACCGGGGCCATTGCAATAATAATATGGAAATAGTTTGTCCCCTTCATTTCTACGAATTCAATCTCAAAAGTGGTAGGGAAGGATTTGGAAGACAATTTGAATTAAATACCTATCCGGTGAAAGTGGATAAATCTGCGCTTTATATAAGAATCAAGGATTAGTATTACTTTTGCCCTGCGATTGACATGAAACTACGAGACCCCTTCGGTAATTTCTATTTTATAAAAGCCATCCTTGTCTTCCTTGTCGGATGGATGAGCTGGCCCGGTTTCGATTTGGTCAACAAATTGAATTACAAGGGTTTAAAAAATTTAAAGGGCCTCCCTAAAAAAGGTGTTCTGTTTGTTTCCAATCATCAAACCTATTATGCCGATGTTGTTGCCATAAATCACGGATTTCATAAAGCAAGAGGTAATAAAGACAAAAGGCGCATGGGGATCCCCTTTTATTTATTTTGGCCGATTGTCAGGACTTATTATGTTGCCGCAAAGGAAACCATGACCGAAAGTGGTTTTTTACCAAAAGTATTTTCTTATGGCGGTGGAATTCTCGTGAAACGCACCTGGAGAGAAAAAGGAAAGGAAATTAGCAGAAACGTGGACATGAGTGATCAGAATAAAATAGCAAAGGCTTTGAGTGGGGGATGGATTGTAACTTTTCCTCAGGGTACTACCAAGCCTTATTCGCCATTAAGAAAGGGCACTGCGCATATTATAAAAGATAATAACCCTATTGTCGTTCCCGTAACTGTAGATGGATTTAGAAGGGGTTTTAATAAAAAAGGCTTGTTCTTTAAGAAAAAAGGAATTGAATTAAAAGTTGAATTCAAAGAACCCATTCGATTCGAGGAATATGAAACACCTGAGAATATTCTGGCGAAAATTGCCAGGGAAATAGGACAGGATCACGTTCCTTTATCTATTGTGCTTAAAGAAGGCGATGATTATCAAAAATCTTAAATCGTTCAATTGATTCGACTATCGGGTTTTTGTATAATTCTCAGCATAAACTCGTGCTTATCACCGTCCTTATCCTTTGTTCGTATTATTAGGTCCGGGTTATCGGATGCAAGATCTTTCACAACTTCGGTAATTTGACTTTCATCGAGTTTTGCGGAAATTTCATCTTTAAGGTCAAAAATGATATTGGTAATTTCCACTTCCAGCGGGCTGGGGTTGTAATTTTTTGTAATCATTTAAGTATTTTTTGATATCACAATATAGGAATTAGCTTATCCACTTTACAAAATCTTCATAAGGTTTTCTTATGCCTTTGGGCCATTTTTCAATTTTCAATTCACCAATAAAGAAAAAACCCATCAATTTGTCATTTTCTTCAAGGTCAAAAAATGCTTTAGCCTCTTCAAAATAGGTTATTCCACCTGTGCCCCAATAGGCTCCAAGGCCATAAGCAGAAGTAGTCAGATGCATGTTTTGTACGGCACAAGCCACCGAAGCAATTTCTTCTATTTCCGGCACACTTTTTTTTATATCTCTTTTCATGCCAATGGCAATAACATGCGAAGCCATCAATGGCTTTTGATTGAGTTTTTCGTATTTCTCTTTATCGAAATTACCATTTTCGGTACTTTTCTTTTTGTACAACTCGCTTTGAAAATGAGCCAGTTTTTGAAGGCCATCTCCTGAAAACACCGTAAATCGCCAGGGATAGGTTCTTTTATGCGATGGAGCCCAATTCGCATTTTCAAGAATTTCACGAACTATGGCATCATCTACTTTTTTATTACTGTATTGCGCGGGATAAAGACTTCTGCGCTCTTTGATGTATTCACTTATAAATTTTGACTGCATTTATTTATAATTTTTGCTTTTGACTGATTAACAAAGAAAAATGGTTTTAATTCAACAATACTTATTATAATTTCACGTCGTTGGAAATACAGAGAGGTTGAATATATTATGAATTTTCTTTATCCCCAGTTTCTCTGGGCACTTGCAGCTATCAGCATTCCCATAATAATTCACCTATTTAATTTCCAGAGGCCAAAAAAGATTTTTTTCTCCAATGTAAGTCTGCTTGAGAGTGTAAAAACTCAAACAGCATCAGTCCAGAATATAAAACATTATCTCGTACTTCTCAGCAGGATTCTCTTTCTGTTATTTTTAGTCCTGGCATTTGCTCAACCTTTTCTGCCCGCTTCAAAAGAAAGCGCCAACACGGAGAAAAGAGTAAAGGTATTTTATCTGGATAATTCGTATAGCATGCAGGAGGAAAAGGATGCCAATACACTTTTGGAGGAAGGGGTGGCAGGATTGGAAGCGCTTTCGGACATAATCGGGAATAACGAAGATGTGTATTTCCTCGATAATAATTTTAATGTCAAGGACATGTTTCCCTATACCAAAGCAAAATTTTACGACAGATTGGCGGAGATCAATGAATCCTATATTCCGAGAACTTTTGATGAGGTATTGCGTCGAATTGATCAAATTGAACACAAAGGGCCAAAGGAAATATTTTTCATCTCTGATTTGCAAAAATCTACGCTTGGAGATCCCGAAAACATTATTCTTGATTCAAATAATATTTATCATCTTATTCCGGTTCAAAATAACAATAATGCCAACGTATCAATTGATTCGGCCTGGCTGGACAATCCTTTTATTTTTGGCAGGCAGGAAAATAATATTCATGTACGTTTAAATTATGACGGAGATGAAAGTATTGAAAATTTCCCGGTAAAACTGTTTATCAATGAAAAGCAGGCTGCGGCGAGCAATACCAACCTTACAGCTAATGGAAATTCTGAATTGCAATTCTCAATTCGAAATACAGAGGAGGACGAAAGTCTTGGCCGAATTAAAATCAATGACAGCCCGGTATTTTTTGACAACGAATACTATTTTGTTTTAAAGTCTTTAAGTAATATATCGGTTCTGGTTGTATCGAAGGAGGAAAATCAATATTTCAAGGCTTTATATCAAACCGAAGAGTTTTTCAATTACAGCTTTATGGCTATAACCAATCCCGATTTCAATTTATTGCGTTCTGCAGATTTTATCGTGGTTGATGCGCTTGATGAATACCCCGATTTTTTTATCAGTATTCTTAATGAGCATATAAAGGAAAATGGACATGTATTATTTATATCAGGTAAAGAAAATAACAATTTGAAGAATGTACTTGAAGAATTTGGTATCCGAAATATTTCCGTACTCGAGAATGACAAGCCACAAACAATCGCGGATCCTGATTTGAACAACCCTTTCTTTGAAGGTGTATTTGAAAGATTTGAGAAAAATACGGATATGCCCGATGCTATTCCAAAACTGGATATTAGAAATATGGACCTTGTTCATTTGAAATTTAAAGATGGAAAAGCTTTTCTCGGTGAAAAATCTTATGGAAAAGGAAAAGTTTTTGTGATTACGGGAGACATACAGAAAGGGAGAAGTAATTTTTTCAGACATTCTATTTTTGTACCAGTTATGTACAAAGTCAGTACGTCTTTTATTGGAAAATCTTCCACTCGACTTGCTTATAATTTTGGTGAAAAATCAATCCTTTGGAAAATGCAACGGACAAATCAAGGAGAGTCAGCTATAAAATTGAGAAATGAATCCTTTGAAATTATCCCGGAACAGAGACCGGTTCCGGAAGGAACAAAATTTGATTTACCCGCTGAAAAGCTGGAGCAGGGTTTTTATCAATTGGTGATCGATGATAGTGTTTTGGGAACTATTGCAATCAATACAGATAAGGAAGAGTCGGATTTAAATTCATATGAAGCCCCTGAATTAAAAGAAAAAATTAAAGGCGGAGATGCTATTAACCTAAATGATGATGGGGAAATAAGAGAGTTTGCGGGAGAGTATAAGGAATCGCATTTTGGTACGCCGCTATGGAAATATTTCTTAATTTGCTCTCTGTTATTCCTAGTTGCAGAAGTATTGTTATTGAGATACCTCTAATATGAAATACGCCATAAATAATGTCACTATTCTCGATCAGGGTTCTGATTATCACCAGCAAAAAATCTCTTTGCTAATTGAAAATGGCAAAATCAAACAAATTTCAAAAAAGGAATTAAAAGCATCCAAATCTTTTGATGGTGATGATCTCTATTTGAGCAAAGGCTGGACCGATCTGAGAGTTCATTTAAAAGATCCGGGATTTGAGCAGGATGAGAAATTAGAATATTTAATGGAATCTGCCTCCAGAGGTGGTTTTACCTCTATTTTAACACTGCCGAACACCGACCCCGTTGTCGGGCACAAAGATATGGTCAAAAGCCTCTTTAATAGCGCAAAGCCCTATGCGGTAAATATATTACCTTCTGCTGCCCTGAGTAAAAATACAGATGGAGAGGAATTGGCAGAAATGATAGATCTGCATCATGCGGGTGCGGTCGCTTTTACCGATGGCGACAAGGATTTAAAGAACACTGAGCTCCTGGCGCATGCACTGCTCTATGTTCAAAAGTTTGATGGACTGATTATGTGTCATGCCGAAGATTTGGAAATTTCCGAAAACGGCCAGATCAATGAGGGCGAAACAAGTACCCGACTCGGACTAAAAGGAATACCCAATATTGCGGAATCCTCAAGGGTACAGCGAAATCTCGAATTACTTGAACATTATGGCGGTCGTTTGCATTTTGCACATATTTCAACCCCTAAAAGCCTTGAATTAATTAGAGAGGCCAAAAAAAAGAAATTAAAAGTTAGTTGCGATATTGCCGCCCATCATTTAATCATGGATGATTCTTCACTGATGGATTATGACAGTAATTACAAAACCAGACCTCCGCTGAGAACTAAAAAAGATATAGAATTATTTTGGAAAGCATTGAAAGACGACACCATCGATGCCATTGTTTCCGATCACAAGGGCATAAATGAAGAGGGCAAAAATCTCGAATTTGATCTGGCAGATTTTGGAATTATCGGCTTGGAAACATTATTTCCAATGTTATATAAAAAAGCAGATCAGGTTATTGGGCTGGAGAAGTTGATTTACAAAATTACAGATGGCCCCGATTCCATTTTAAAAAGAGCAAGGCCGGCAATAGCAGAAGGTGTAAATGCCGATTTAACCCTATTTTCACTAAATTCAGAATGGCAATTCAATCCTAAAACAGGAGGAGGCAGACCTCAAAACAGTCCTTTGATAGGCCATTCATTTAATTCGCGAATTATTGCCACATTTAATAAAGGAATAGCATTTGTCAACCTCTGATAAGATTAAAAGTGTACTGGCACCCTATCTTTTGATTGGTGGAATAGGAGGTGGAATTGCATTGATTCTAATGTTTGTCCTGGTATACTTCTCAGGATTCAATCCACTGAATTCGGAATTTCTTTTTTGGGATGTAATTCTGCTGGCATTTGCTGTCTTTTTGGCATCATTAAACTATCATATTAAAAATGCATTCAAATCTTATAAAATCCTTCAAACCATCGTACTCAATGCACTGGCTACATTGCTTGGCATTATGATTTACGTTTCATTTATGGGTATGGCTCTTCCCAAAATGGAGGATACAGTCCAGGAATATAAGGATAAATCGATTGTAGAAATTAACAACAATCGAGAAAGTTTTACTGAAAGAGGGTTAAAAGAAAACGAAATTGATATTTACATAAATGATATTGAAGGGAAAACGGCCGGAGATATTAGTGCCGATACTTTACAGAAATTATTTTTGGCGAGTCCTTTTATTGTCTTTATAGCTTTTGTACTTATTTTGCTCATGCATTTTATTATGATATTGAGTAGAGATCGACTAATTAAAAAAAACAATCAAAATGGAAAATGAATTAACAATTAAAAGCCAGGGAATGAAATGGGGATTGATTCTCGGTTTGATGAGCACTATTGTAGGCCTGGTAGTTAACCTTTTTGACCTTTATGCAAACGATGGCATTATTCAACTTGTTAGCCTGGCTTTGGTATTAGGTGCACTTATTTTTGCTTTTCAGGAATATAAAGCAGCCAATGAAGGATTTATGGAATTTGGTGAAGGCTTTGGTATGGGCATGCTTATTCTCGCCATATCCGGTGTTTTTTCAGGCATTTTATCTTATATATACATGAAATTTATCGATACCGGGATTGTAGAAAGAATAAAGGATATTCAATTAACCGAAATGGAAAGTCAGGGCCTCAGCGATGAGCAAATTGACATGGCCATGAGCATGTCGGAATGGGTTATGAATCCTGAAATGATGACGGTAATTGGTTTTGTAGTTAATATTTTTCTCGGGGCAATTATTGCACTTATTGTAGCTGCAATTATGAAAAACAAAAAGCCCGTACAACTTTAAATCCTGTATTATTGGATATTTCTATAGTAATTCCACTTTTAAATGAGGCGGAGTCATTGCCTGAACTTTGTGACTGGATAAAACGGGTGATGAATGAACATCACTATAGCTATGAGGTGATTTTAATCGACGACGGAAGCACCGACAATTCATGGGAAGTGATTGAAAGGCTCTGCCATGAAAATTCAAGTATTAAAGGAATATCCTTCAGAAGAAATTATGGAAAATCGGCAGCGCTAAATGTCGGTTTTGAACATACACTTGGAAAAGTCGTATTTACGATGGATGCCGATCTTCAAGACAGCCCTGATGAGCTTCCTGCCCTTTATAAAATGGTCACTGAAGAGAATTACGATCTTGTTTCAGGATGGAAGAAGAAGAGATACGACCCAATTACCAAAACGGTTCCCACAAAACTGTTCAATGCTGTCACCAGGGGTTTTTCCGGAATTAAACTGCACGATTTTAATTGTGGTTTGAAGGCCTACAAAAAGGAGGTCGTCAAGCAAATTAATGTCTATGGTGAATTACATAGATACATCCCGATGCTGGCAAAATGGAATGGATTCAGCCGCATTGGTGAAAAAGTAGTGGAACACCGGGCCAGGAAATACGGAACAACGAAATTTGGCCTCGAACGATTTATTTTTGGATTTCTCGATCTCCTTTCAGTCACATTCATTACCAAATTCAAAAAACGCCCCATGCATTTCTTTGGCTCATTTGGAATCCTTTCTTTCTTCATAGGATTTCTTATCAGCGCATTTATACTTGGTCGAAAAGTCTACGATGTTTATAAGCACATTCCGGCAAGACCGGTCACCGAGCAACCATTATTTTATTTAGCCCTGGTTGGAATTGTGGTAGGGGTACAATTATTTCTGGCGGGCTATCTCGCTGAATTGATCAGTCTGGATTCTAATAAAAAAGGGGATTATCAGGTTGAGGACATGATCAATTTAAAGGCTTAATTTTTTTTGCAGAAATAGATCATTTCATCGGGTGCGAGAGCAAAACGCTTTACTTTTTCTTCAGGAATCTGTTTGACGTAATCATCCACTTTTACTTCAAAACCTGCAGATTCCAAGCGTTTATTATAATCCGTACCGTAAAGCCTTACATGATCTCTTTGTCCAAAATGCTTTTCTCTATCTGAGGGTTCTATGATATCCCAATTCTCATAGGTTTCGCTTCTGGAAGTATCCAATGGCACTTGCATTATTGCCCAGCCACCCGGTTTTAATACCCTGTATATTTCTTTCATGCAGGCGATGTCATCTTTCACATGTTCCAGGACATGGTTGGCCATCACACAATCAAATTGGTTATCGCCAAAAGGGATGTTGTGAAGATCCATTTTTACTTTGGCCAGCGGAGATACCAGATCGGCCGTTACCCAGTCCAAATTGTTCATTTTTTCAAATCGATCCATAAAACACAATTCCGGAGCCACATGGAGAAATCGGATGTCTTCAGTAAAAAAATTGGTTTTCTCTTTGAGGTAAAGCCATAAAAGTCGATGTCTTTCAAGTGAAAGCGAATCAGGACAAAGGGCATTTTCTCTGGGATTAATTCTGCCATAAGGCAAAAATTTTCTGTAAGTCTTTCCTGAAATTGGACATTCTACATTGTTTCCTCTGTAAAATACCGCCATTATCCTCAAGCCAATATGGCTAAATCGCTGAAGCGTGGTCCGGGGTACAAATCGGATCAAAAAACTGATCAAATACTTCATAATAATCGAATTGGGCTGCAAATGTAGTTTAATCCGATTAATTGAGGAACCCTTATTTTATTCATTTATCTTAAGTTTTCGATAAACTACATTTTTTGATAGCTCAACTTTCTCCCCGGCAGCGAGGTCGTTTAAAGCTATATCTTCAATAGCGATTCGGATCAAACGGAGAACCGGATGGTTAACTGCGGCACACATTTTTCTTAATTGTCGGTTTTTCCCTTCAGAAATGCTGATTTTGTACCATTGACTCGGAATATTTTTTCTAAAACGAATGGGTGGTACTCTTTCCGGAAGGCTGATATCCATTCTTATAATTTCGGCTGGCCTGCTTTTAAACTCTTTGCCTTTAATGTTTAGTTTAAGCCCATTCTTAAAATTCTGTATTTCCTCCTCCGATAAATCTCCTTCTAATTGCGCCAGATAAGTCTTTTTATGATTGAATTGAGGATTGAGAAGCAAGTGATTGAGCTTTTTGTCATCACTGAGAATTAAAAGTCCTTCTGAGTCATAATCAAGACGCCCCAATGGATAAATATTTTTTGGAAAATTAAAATCCTTAAGTGTCTTTTTATCCCCTTCGGGACTGAATTGGCATAAAACGCGAAAAGGTTTATTAAAAATGAAATAACGCACCACTCAAAATACATGACTTATATGAAAAAATAAAATTAACTCTTACAATGCTCTTAAAATGTTTGAAATAAGTCTGATGTAATATTCAATTAATATTCTTAAATTTTTATAGATATGTTATTAACATATTTGTTTTATGCAGAGCAATAGCAAACATAATCTGGTAAATATTGAACAGGCTGCAGGTTTTCCTATTTTAAATGCGAAGGTAATTCAATCAATTTTTGATCTCGGTGATCGTGAATTCGCAGAAAATTTAATTAGTCAATATCTCAAAAAGGCGAAAGATATATGCCATCAAATTCAGGAATTCATAAAGAAAAAGAAAACCTCGGAAATTTATGCTTTAGCCAATGAATTGAGGGATTCATCGCTTTACATCGGAACAGAAAGGGTGGTGGTTATCAGTACTTTTATTTATAAGCATGCAAAAAAGAGAAATATTCCTCCTTTAAAAAATGCGGGTATATTGTTGGCTGAGGTATTGAAAGAAAGCGAAAAGGCCTTGAATTTAATTATCAAAGAAAGATCTGAAACAAAAGTGGGGAAATAATTAATCAGGATATTTTGATTTCCTTATCATAACCTTCAGGACTACTGGAAATCCTGCTACAGGAAATTCTCATAATTCTACTCATTCTCAAATGCATCCAGGCTTCCGCAAAAAAATCTTCAAATTTATAGAGGTACACATTGTATTCACCCTCACTTTTCCATGCAAGGTATTGTGCTTCGGCAGTCAAAAGATCAACCTGTTTATCCAAACTTAATTGCTGAAATTCGAAAAGACTTAGGCTGTGCATCTTTTTAAAATTAGTAAATTTGAATCCCGTTTTAAAAATGGAAGTGATTTAAATAAAAATATAAAAAAATAACAGGCCTTAATGGAAATAGCAGGTAAAGTTGTTCAAAAGTTACAGGAAGAATCAGGACGTCCAAAAATGGTAATCAATGGCGAAAACAAAGCATTGTAATAGAAACCGAAGGCCAATACCCCAAGAAAATATGTTTTACGCTTTGGGGGGATAAGATTGATGAGGCCAACATAACAGAAGGTGATATGATCAGTGCAAAAGTTGATATAGAAAGCCGCGAATATAACGGCCGCTGGTACACCGATGTCAAAGCATGGCAGGTTCAGAAAGCGGGTGAAAATTCAATACCTGATGAATACAATCAGGAGCCGGATGTAAGTTCTTTTGGAGATCAGGAAGGTTCAGATGATTTGCCTTTTTAATTATACAGCTTCTCGGCGATATTAAAGATCATTAATACGATTACAATCAGTCCGATAATTAGAAATATATTCACAAGATTCGCAAAACGGGAAGTGTTTTCTCTTCTTCGATTTCTGATGTCTTCGATTTCCTGGAGGTTTTTATCGCGATTTTCACTGCTCTGATTTTTTCGATCTTGTTGCGCTTCGAATTTTTTTCCGAACAGTTTTGATTTAACCTTTCGCAGTTCTTTATTGGTATAATAATCCCGGGAATCCATTAAATCATCTTTTTTTTTCTACAATATCGGTAATTTGGAGAAATTAAAGAAAAGCCAATAGGCCATAGAATTTCAGATTAAATTAGTCAATTGCGCCTAAATTTATATCGTCTATTAGTCAAGTTTTTTTATTCTTTTGTATTTACCCTTCTTTAAAGGAAGTTATGAGAAAATTATTTTTTGCACTTATCTGCTTTGGTCTTTTTACTAATTCTAAGGCGCAGGACTCTGCTTATTATCACACGGCATTCAATTCTTCAGGAGACACTCTTAAAGCTAATCTTCACAACATCATAAAAGGACATACAACTTTTCCTTATTCGTCTTCTTCCACAGATGTTTGGGATATGCTAAAGCAAAGTGATAAAGATCCTGCTAATCCGAGCAATGTAATTCTAATTTATTCAGGTAGAAGCGTAGATGCAGCACAGGAATTCAACAATGGCAACGGATGGAACCGCGAGCATGTCTGGGCCAAATCAAGAGGAGATTTTGGCAATAATCCTCCTGCAGGTACTGATGCCCATCACCTGAGGCCTAGCGATATAAGTGTAAATGCAGACAGGGATAATAGAAATTTTGATGATTGTATTACTTGCATCGACATCATTGACAACGGTTTTAATACCGGCTCAAAAAAAGATGCCAATCTTTGGACCTTTGAACCAAGAGATGCCGTAAAGGGCGATATCGCCAGGATGATCTTTTATATGGCGGTGCGCTACGAAGGAGATGGTAATGAACCGGATTTAGAATTGAGCAATACATTGCAAAGTCAAAGCTCAAAACAACCCCTTCATGCGGTTTTAAATACCCTATTGAATTGGAATCGACAGGACACAGTGGATGCTTTTGAACGCAACCGAAATCTGGCAATATATAATTTTCAGGGCAACAAAAATCCATTTATTGATCATCCTGAACTGGCTGAATATTTATGGGGTGACAGTCTTGGTATGGTGTGGAAGCCAGAACTTGTTGTAATAGGTTTAGATCAGCAAAATAGAAATGATTTTAGTATTTACCCTAATCCTTCCAGTGGTCATATAACTATCAATTCTAGTCATGATGCAGAGTCAGTAAGAATTTATAATCAAATGGGGAAAGTAGTACTATTCCGAAATACTGATATAAGAAGTCTGCATTTAAACTTAAATGAATTACAAGATGGGCTTTATTTTATTCAGATGAATTTTGAAGGAAATATTGTCAGAAAAAGACTCTTAATTGTGAATTAATAATTTATAATTGTTTTATCGTCGTCTTCCGGAATAGACCATCGCTTCGCCATCGCCAAAGCTATAGCTCAAACCAAGGGTGTAAAATGTTCCTCTTCTTGAATAATTATAAAGATCGAAATCATCCTGAATCAGATTGCTCTCTCTAATTCGTGTTGCAAACATGTCTTGTACTGCTGCATTGATCACCAATTTGCCTTCCATTACTTTTTTTCTCAATCCTGCATTTAAAAAGGCATAGCCCGAAACTGATCCCTGAATTGTTTTGTAAGACGATTGATAATTTCCGGTCAACTCAAGATCAAATTGAGCAGGGAATTTAATTTTGGTGTTTAACCTTGATGACCACTGATCCCCGGTAAAATCAAAACTGCTCACTTCAAAGGTTCCCTTTCTCTGAAAAAAACCATAATTGAAATCACCGTTGAAGGTCAACCATCGTGATGGGCTGTATTTTCCGTTTATTTCCAATCCCGTTTTATGATTTACCCCTATGTTCATTGGCATGGTCACATTCACATTGTTTTCAATAATAGATACACGTTCTACTACATCGGTAGTGTAGAGATAGTAGACGCTAGAATTCAAAGAGAATTTCTCAAAATTAAAGATGGCAGTCAGTTCATAAGAATCTGCGTATTCAGGTAATAGATCGGGATTACCTCTACGGATATTAAAATTGTTTCGAATATTAAAGAAGGGGTTTAAGTCCCAGAGCCGTGGTCTGAAAATACGTTTTGAATATCCGATTTGCAGCGATAGTAATTGTGAAAGTTTATAGGAGGCGTGAAAACTAGGAAAAAAATTGGTGTAGTTCTGATTGTTTTCTTCACCGGTGGTTTCCAAAATAGTTCTCAGATCTGTAATCTCAGGTCTAAGGCCTACTTTTACACCCCATCCGTTTTTCTCATAGGCAATAGTCGTATATATGCCGAGTACCTGCTGTTTCCATAAAAAATTATTGGTGAGACCGGAATCGGGAACAAAGACACCATTTTCAAGATTCCTTACCGTAAAATCATTTCCAACGTCATTATTTTCATAAAGCGCTCCGCTTTCTAAGGTGATATTTTCATTGAGTGGATTGATGTAATCGAGTTTAAATGTATAATCGGATTGATAAAAATCCGTTTCAGTTTGTTGTCGGTTAAAATTTTGAGTTCCGATTATATCGGTATTGGTAAATTCAGAATTGAGCTTTTTTCCAAAGAATCTTCCCAGGGTGCTGAATTGCAATTCATGGTCCTTTTTATTTTTGAATTCGCGTTTGTACTGCAGGTCGTATTGGTATTTGGGATTGCCTGCACTGGTTTCCTCATTTCTTTTGTATTGGCTTACCAAATTTCCTGCATCAAAGATGTAGAAATCCGTTTCCGAAGGTTGAGATTCATCCTCAAAAGCAAAACTTCCTGAAAGAGTGATGGTGTTTTGATCATTAATGTAATAGTCGGAACCAAGGGTGATATTGCTGAATTGTTCATTCCTGAATTCCTGACCATTGCTTTCGATCCTGCTGTTTTCAGCAAAGTTATTATTGATATTTTTCGTAATTGTGGGAATTGACCGGTATCCTACACCAAACTGGGTAAAGAAGTTGAATTTATCCGTTCGCTTGTTGAGACTTCCGCCAATGCTGTGGTTATCAGGTAAACCCGTATTGACAGATACCGATCCGTTAAGGCCTTTTTTCTCTTGTTTTCTCAAAACGATATTGATAATTCCGGATGAGCCTTCAGCCTGATATTTCGCCGAAGGATTGGTGATCACCTCAACTTTTTCAACCATATCGGAAGTAATGCTGTTCAAAGCCTGACTTCCTTCATCCGAAAGTACCGAAGGTTTGCCATTGATCAATAATTGCACACCGGAATTTCCTCTCAGTTTTACATTGCCTTCAAGATCTACACTGACAGAAGGCACATTGTTCAGCAGTTCAAGCGCACCCATACCCGTGCTGCTGATGTCCTGGCCCACATTAAATACGCGTTTATCCAATTGAAATTCCACCGATGATCGCTCGGCCTGAACCACGACCTCATCCAGACTTTTGGAATTGGGCTGAAGTACAATTTCTTTTAAGTCTATAATTTTTTCTGAAGCTGGCAGATCGGAAATGATTTTTTTCTCAAAACCCAGAAAACTTATCTGAACTGAAAAATTGTCTTTTTTCGTCCTGAGCTCAAAGCTTCCATCATCGGCAGTTGTGGTTCCGGAAAAAGGTTTTGAATTGGAATTATCGATAAGTGCGACGGTTGCATAGGGTATTGGCGACCGATTATTGGCTTCTATCACTGTGCCTTTTACGATTATGGGTTTTGCTTCTTGTGCCATGAGCGAGGAGAAGGCCAATGTTGAAAAAATGATGCTTAATTTTATGTTTTTATTTACTCTTCTGAGTAGTTCTTTGTACATAGATAGTGTGATTCTATTTATTTTGAACAGAATAATTCGTCTTTAGATTTATTTCAGCTCAAATTTATATGTATATACATGAATTATAAAAATTCAATTAAACTGATATTTGGATTAGATGATGAAATTTTGGAAAACTTGTGCAAGGTTGAGATTAAATTTTATTTCTACCAGGACTTTTGTAACAAAAGCTGCATTCAGATATCTTGACTTGATTAGATTTATAAAAAAAAGAAATGGAACATAAGGTAAACACAAAATGGACAGAAGGGCTGAGTTTTAAATCGGATGTGAGCGGGTTTAATATAGTAATGGACGCCAAGCCCGAAGTAGGAGGGCAGGATATGGGGCCAAGCCCCAAAAAATTAATGTTGTCTTCCATGACCGGCTGCACAGGTATGGATGTCATATCCTTATTAAAGAAAATGCGACAGGAGGTTACTGATTTTGAAATCGAAGCAGAAGCGAGACAGACCGAGGAGCACCCCAAACATTACGATAAGATTCATATTACCTATAAGTTTAAAGGCAATAATCTCGATGAAGCCAAAATCAGAAAAGCGGTGAATTTATCGCTTGAAAAATACTGCGGTATCAGCTATATGCTCGGGAAGGCTGCGAAGATTGATTATGAAATTGTGATTGAGTAGGTATATTGATTGTATATCATACTCATTAAATCAAAGGAAGAGTGCAGAAATAAAAGAATTCCCCTTAACTAGTCCGTGTATAAGCGTATGGAAAAGCGCCGGAAGTGTGCGGATCTATTCAGATTTAAATTACCCTCTTTTTCAAAAAAGCTTTTCCTGAACCACCTTTAAAATAGCGTTCCAGTTTTAATGCTTTCTTTTTTGAATCCACAGCCAGATATCCCATAAGTTTAAGTGGTCTTTGAAATTTAGTAGAAATAACCTTACCGGCATTGTGTTGCTTGTATGTCTTCAAAGATTTGGGACAAAATGTTAAGAGACAGTTTTCCTGATTTCAAGTTACAATTTTCTGATTCATTTTCTTTCTGTTCTTCATAGTTCTTTGTTTGGTGAGTCTTCTCTGTTTGAGAATCTTTTCACCTAATCCAAAGTACACCTGATATGGAGTTAAGTTGTTGAGTGCTTCATGATACCTGTGATTATTGTACCAGTTCACCCATTCAGCTATTCTTACCTTTAACTCATCTGGACTGTAATACACATCGAGTTTGATGATATTTTTCATCGAGCGATGATAGCGTTCAATCTTACCTTGTGTCTGTGGATGATAGGGCTTGCCATTCACATGGGTAATTTGCTGTGTTTCCAGAAAACTTTTAAGTTCACCGGACTTATAGCATGGACCGTTATCTGATAGAAGTTTTGGTCGATAACTTTTCCCTAATCCTGCTTTCTGAATCGCTGCAATAATGTTTCTTTCCACATCCTTATCGGTCATATTGCTACATAGTTCCCAGTGGATAATATAACGAGAGTAATCATCAAGAATGCTGGACAAGTAATACATTCCCCAACCGATGACTTTCAGATAGGTAAAGTCTGTCTGCCACATTTGATGTACTCTTTTGGTCTTATCTCTGAATGAATCCGATGCTTTCATTACCATGTATGCAGGAGATGTAATCAATCCATGACTCTTAAGAATCCTGTAAACTGTAGATTCTGAGACATACCACCGCTCTTTGTCTGTGATGTGATAAGCAAGCTCCCTTGGAGAGAGTTCGGGCTGCTCCAAAGCTACTTCCACAACTCTTTGCCTCTCCCAGGGCGGTAGCTTGTTCCAGAATCGTTTCTGTTGCTTTGCCCTGCTGGCAAGTCCATCATAGCCTTCTTCAAGGTATCTGCCATACCATTTATAAAAAGTGCTTTTAGGAATACCTAATTCAAAAGGGTTCGAACTACACCTATTTCTGAGCCTTCCACAATGCGGATGATCTCCATTTTCTCTGACTGGCTATATCGCATATATCTGCTGATTTTTATTCCAGTCCTCTCAAACTTTTTCAGAACCTTATTCTTCAAACTCAGCTCTGCTACCAGCTTTTTGAGTTTATCATTCTCTGCTCGAAGTTCCTTTACTTCATCCGTATTAGCTTCTCTTTGGGTGTCTCCCTGCATTCTTTTCTTCGCCGCTTCCATGAAGTCTTTACTCCACTTATAATACTGATTAGGATGGATACTTTCCTTTCTACAGATCTCAGAGATACTCTCTTCTCCTCGCATACCTTCAAGGACAATTCGAATCTTTTCTTCGGCTGAAAATTTTCTTCTGGTTTTTCTTTTCACATCTCTGATCAGAGATGTAGTACTGCTTTTCTTAGCTTTCATTTTTAGATAGATAATAGTTAAACAATTTAATAAAATCTATCTCTTAACTTTAGAACTAATTAGTCCACTTTACTCTGAAGGGATACAATATTTCTGATAACACTTCGCAGAATGGAGGAAGCCAAAATAGAATGGGTACTGTATTTAGAGATTACAGCATTATCAATGATGGTCTATTTAAGATCACTTATTCGGAAGACGGTTCAAATGTTTCAAATTTATTGAGCATGTCAACAGGCCAAACAATAATCAAGACTCCTCTAAAAGTTGAAGGCTCTAGTCTTCTAGAAGGTCTTGCCTGGATGAAGGATGATGCACTTCTGGAGACTGGAAATCTTGTAATCGGCGTAGGAATAGGTGCGCTTAATAATATTACTGATCGAATTCATTTGAATGGCTCTATGGCTATTACAAATAAGAATTATATTGAATTTGGAAAAGGTTTGGAGAAGGATGAAAATGCGGGTAGAATATTCTATAATGAGGAAGATACTCGGCTTGAGATTATTGGAGCAGGAATTGAATTTGGTGAAAGAAATATTTTTCTAAATGATAATGTCATTATTGGTAATAAAAATAATGGCCCACATTCAGATTCCAGACTGTTCGTTGATGGTAAAATCACAGCAAAATATTATATAGCAACACTTGATAACTGGCCAGATTATGTATTTGAGAAGGACTATTATCGAATGCCCTTATATGAATTGAAAGATTTTATTAATAAAAATGGTCACTTGCCAAGTATTCCCTCCGCAGATTATGTGAATTCCAATGGTGTTGACTTAGGTGAACTTAACAAAAAACTACTCGAGAAGGTAGAGGAACTTACACTTTATGTGATAGAACTAAAAGAGCAAATTGATACACTAAACGACAATGAATGAGAATTATAGCTTGTCTATTATTGACCATTTTCATGCTGGGGTGTAATAATTCTGATGATGATCCGGATCTGGTTTGCAATGATCCGACCAATCCAAATTGTCCGAATTTTGATCCTTGCTTTAATAAGTTTCCAACTACCGCGGATTTTTCGATATCTAAACAATTAGGTTTCACTGAGCCGTGGAATGAGGTTTACGTTATAGATACTGTTTTCTTTGGAGGGATAATAAGGTTTCGTGCAATGGATTCTTTGGCTGATACATACAAATGGTATTTAGGAGCCGAAATAATAGAAGGAGGTCCGGAGTTATTTGAAATCGAAAGAAGCTTCTTTGCTCCATTACAACCTGGTATATACAATGCGGCATTAGTGACTTCAAAGACAGCAGATCAGGAGTGTTTTCCAAATGATACCGGGATTGATTCGGTTTTCCGAGAATTCGTTATAAAGGATAATACCTGTGAGGCTTTAGTCATAAATAAGTTCAAAGGGACATTTGATGACGCAATAACAGATACTGTAGTTATAGAATTACTATTCGCATTTAACCGCATTCCTACATGTGATGATGACAAAGCACTACACGCGGTAAACTTCTTCGGGAATCAGGACACAATTTTCTTTAATGGGAGTTTGGTCGGATTCACCAACCGTCGAGTGCAATGGTCTACAAATAATCCAAATTCAGATCCAGTGGGATATTTAGAAATTGACTCCTTGAATAATGTTCGGGCGGAGTATGAATTTATGACTAAAAAAACATTTACTGGTAAAATATTTAATTGAGAATAATGAGAATATTCAATATAACAATACTAATTATTGCCCTATGTGTAAGTACAGCCTTTTCGCAGGGAAACTGTGTAAAAGGAATAAGTACGAACCCGGCTAATCCTATTAACAATGAGTTTCAGGGGCTTATCAATCCCTGGTTAAATACTTCTTTTGAAGTAGCGCCTATAGATGAAAATGGATTTGGTTTTGAGCCTTTAAATATGAACAATACGGCAGGCTGGTCAGTACCAAACTATGTATCCGGAAATTTATTAATGGTTAGTCCGTATGATGATGGTGTTCCGGGACGCCCAGAACTCTATGAAGTAGTACCTTTTGAAGAAAGAGATTTCCATTGGGAGGACGGATGGGAACTACTTTGGGTAGGACTTGGGTACTATCCCAATGGAGAGCCAGTTAATTCTACAAATCCTAACCGCGTTTATTCAACATCACAAAATGTGAAACATCCATCTGTACCATACATAATAATGTATAATAGATACAGAGGAGTAATACGAATCTTTGCCAATATATTAAGTGAATTAACAGCTTATGATCATGTAAATGTCTATTTGGAATTTAACAATACAAGTGGCTTGACATCTCCTGTTTCAGGGCTTTTAAGACATGTCCGCTCTTATGATCAAGCCTTAGATAAAAATACCGTAGGAGTTTCTGCAGTAAGTAATCATGCAAATGCGGGAAATCAAACGAATTGGTTTTCAACTGATATCCAGATAGGATTTGACCCTTGTACATGTTATTTCGGTTCAAAGCTGCGATTGCGTTTCGAAGGTGTAGATGTTTCGGATCTTGTTTTGAAAGGGAGATCCGTGACCATTGAAGATGAATTATTTGATGAGAATGGAGATCCTAAAGATTATGCACAAATAGATTTTCTTAATGTAAGAGACTTCAATAGCGAACCAGCAGGGAACATCATTTATAAGCGCATAGAAGGGATGATTGATGACTGTGATTATTGTACCAGTTCACCCATTCAGCTATTCTTACCTTTAACTCATCTGGACTGTAATACACATCGAGTTTGATGATATTTTTCATCGAGCGATGATAGCGTTCAATCTTACCTTGTGTCTGTGGATGATAGGGCTTGCCATTCACATGGGTAATTTGCTGTGTTTCCAGAAAACTTTTAAGTTCACCGGACTTATAGCATGGACCGTTATCTGATAGAAGTTTTGGTCGATAACTTTTCCCTAATCCTGCTTTCTGAATCGCTGCAATAATGTTTCTTTCCACATCCTTATCGGTCATATTGCTACATAGTTCCCAGTGGATAATATAACGAGAGTAATCATCAAGAATGCTGGACAAGTAATACATTCCCCAACCGATGACTTTCAGATAGGTAAAGTCTGTCTGCCACATTTGATGTACTCTTTTGGTCTTATCTCTGAATGAATCCGATGCTTTCATTACCATGTATGCAGGAGATGTAATCAATCCATGACTCTTAAGAATCCTGTAAACTGTAGATTCTGAGACATACCACCGCTCTTTGTCTGTGATGTGATAAGCAAGCTCCCTTGGAGAGAGTTCGGGCTGCTCCAAAGCTACTTCCACAACTCTTTGCCTCTCCCAGGGCGGTAGCTTGTTCCAGAATCGTTTCTGTTGCTTTGCCCTGCTGGCAAGTCCATCATAGCCTTCTTCAAGGTATCTGCCATACCATTTATAAAAAGTGCTTTTAGGAATACCTAATTCAAAAAGGGTTCGAACTACACCTATTTCTGAGCCTTCCACAATGCGGATGATCTCCATTTTCTCTGACTGGCTATATCGCATATATCTGCTGATTTTTATTCCAGTCCTCTCAAACTTTTTTTCAGAACCTTATTCTTCAAACTCAGCTCTGCTACCAGCTTTTTGAGTTTATCATTCTCTGCTCGAAGTTCCTTTACTTCATCCGTATTAGCTTCTCTTTGGGTGTCTCCCTGCATTCTTTTCTTCGCCGCTTCCATGAAGTCTTTACTCCACTTATAATACTGATTAGGATGGATACTTTCCTTTCTACAGATCTCAGAGATACTCTCTTCTCCTCGCATACCTTCAAGGACAATTCGAATCTTTTCTTCGGCTGAAAATTTTCTTCTGGTTTTTCTTCTCACATCTCTGATCAGAGATGTAGTACTGCTTTTCTTAGCTTTCATTTTTAGATAGATAATAGTTAAACAATTTAATAAAATCTATCTCTTAACTTTAGAACTAATTAGTCCACTTTACTCTGAAGGGATACAGATGCATATGATTTAAAGATAGATAAGTTATTATTAAAACTTTCAACTAACAGGATTGTAATATTTAAGAAAGACAAAAGATTACTTTTTGAATTAATTAAGAAAATAAGTCAATATAAATCTTCTTATGAGCTAGATATAGAACATTTTGATGGATTCACCATAATCAAATCAAAGGGAGAGATAGTGTAAGAGAACTGAGGGAGTTGTCTAAAAATTGAGGGGTTTTACACTCATGGTGCGTCTCTCAGAATTTTGGTTTTTAAATGGGGATTTATTGCATATTTTTTACAAAATAATTATCAATAGCGACCATGGATGACAATTAAGTTGTCAATTTTTTAGTTTGAAGTTTCTTGACATATCCTACAATTTTCGTATAAAATCGAAATCATATCAATGTTATAATCACAAGGTGCTTACCAAAAATGAGATGTTATAAGACCGCGGCTTTCTAAGGCCAATTTGGAAAGTGGATTTTATTTAAGGTAGCAGGAAAGATTACTGTTGATTATAAATTATTTGAATTTTGATCGTAGCCACTCCAAGGTATAAAACAATTTATATTTCCGACTACCATAACGACTACATAAAATAAAAAACCCCTACAAAACATTGTGTTGCAAGGGTTTATAAAAATTGAAGCGGTCCGGACGAGACTAAAACCATCTTTAATAGATTAATATTTTTAACAATCATGCATTTAACTTGCTGTAAATGATATTAAATCCACAATAGTATTATCTTAGTACCAAGATTGAATTGACCCTAAAACAGACCTTATCATTGCTCCATGATAGTAAGATTAAGACCAACTTTCAAAATAAAAAATACCGGCCATACTCAATTAAGAACTCATTACAATAAGAAAATGGTGCAAATCGCAATAGGTCATATTAGCGAACCAGATTCATGGAATTCAAAGGGAGATCCTTTAGAAGGTAAAAAAGTAAAACCAGGCGATCGAAAACTTTTTGATCAATGGAGAAAAAACCTTCAGAAAGTGGAAGATTTTTTTAATCAACAAAAAATTGACCCTACATCCCATGAAATAAAATTGGCTCTTGAGAATGTTAAATACAATAGAGAGCTCTCTTCACGAACCACTGCAATGACTTTTATCGACTTTTTAGATGATTGGTTTTCAAATGATTTTAAACACCAACATCCGAAAGGTAATACTTTCATTAGGTACTCTTCAGGTGCAATGCACAATAAGGGGCAGTTTTATAAAGTAATTAAAAAATACAATGAAGAAATTCATCGTATTTCCTTTTCCACAATAGATCTGAAATTCTACCATGATTTTGTAACATTTTTAAAAAATACACAGACAGAGTCGGGTAAAAAGGGATATGGTATCAATACGATTGGAAAATACATTAAGGAATTAAAATTCTTTTTAAGAGAAGCTGAATCTGAAGGACACATTGTGAACCCAGCTTATAAGAATAAAAAGTTCATGGTTATCCAGGAAGAATCGAATGAAGATGAATCTATTGCATTAACACCGTTAGAAATTTTAAAGCTTGCTGATTTTCCATTACCAATTATTGAAAAAGAAAATTCATTAAGTGAAAAACCCAAAACTGTTTATCGGGATTGGTTTGTTTTAGGTTGTTGTCTGGGATTAAGAGTTGGTGACTTACTGAAGCTTCAGAAAAGTGATATTATAAAAGAAAATGGTTTTAGATTTATTCATGTTAGAACAGGCAAAACTGGTAGAGAGGTTTGGATACCAATTCAAGGTTTAGCTGAAGAAATTTTAGAGAAATACAACAATAATTTCCCACCAAACATAACCGAGCAAAAACTTAATAAGCATATTAAAGAAATAGGCAAAGCAGCGGGATTAGATAGATGGCGTCATTTGAAAACACATGTTATGAGAAGGACAATGATTACGAATGCTTATTTGGATATGGTCAGGGAGGGCATAGATAGAACTACAGAGCTCATGGAAATTAGTGGTCATACAACAATTAGTAATTTTATTAGATACATAAAAATCTCACACGAAAGTCATAAAAGAAATTTCAAACCATTAAAGATTAATGTCAAGCAAAACTACAGAGACCTTCTCAGCTTAAATAAATCTGAAAATGTTCTTTAATAAGGGTATTCAAAAGATTATTACTAACCATACCATTGTCATGGAAAAACTTCGAATAATGGGTTTAATTCCAGATTCAAGTTCAAAAAGAGGTATTCATAGGGCTCTGTTGTATTTAGAATTAGCTAAATTTAAAAGCGGGATTAGTTCAAGAGATGTAAATTCAAGTACCATTGTAGAAATCGCAGAAGAATACGACGTTTCATTAATTTCTTTAAGAAGAACTTATAATAGAATAATTTCTGAAGAAGGTAAGATAGTTGACCCCTTAGCAAATTTTAAACATGGATCAGCTAGAGTACAAAAGGAAATTATAAAATCTTTGATGTTAGCACTGGAAAACATTGGTCCCGTTCACGAATCGAAAACAAATGTGACTCAAGTTGAATTAGAAAATTGGTTGCTAAATGTCAGGCAAATTTAAATCTGAGACAATTGAGACAGAAGTAATGGAATGAAGCATATTATTTTGATTCATTGTTAAACTAAAAACGATGAAGATGGATAATCCATTTATTACATTAAATTCTAGCTTAGAGGAGCTAAAGAATAC
This sequence comes from Hyphobacterium sp. CCMP332, assembly GCA_014323545.1. Taxonomy (NCBI): domain Bacteria; kingdom Pseudomonadati; phylum Pseudomonadota; class Alphaproteobacteria; order Maricaulales; family Maricaulaceae; genus Hyphobacterium; species Hyphobacterium sp. CCMP332. The sequence continues at coordinate 871,870 of CP058647.1, read as the reverse complement.
CTTAACCAGAATAGAGAAAAGGCAATTAAAGGAGCAAATCCCGGAACTTCTGACAATCAGTGAATTTGCACAAAAATGCAAAATAAGTTACAACCATGCTCGAAGTCTTGTCCAAAGCAGCAAAGTTCATTCAATTAAGAAAGGTGACCGAAGATTAATCCCATCAACTGAAATAATCAAAGATCATTCTTGGTAATTTTTTTATAGATGTAGAAGTTAAATGGAACAGAAGGATTTTTCGAGACCAAATTTTAAAGTAACAAAAGGAAAGCAATTTAGAATTAACGAAGACATCTTCATTAGAGCTTTTCTAAAAGTCCTAGAGTTTCATTCTCCACAAATTTCAATGACATTTTTTGCTATTTGTCATATAAACTCATGGAGACTGAAATATAATAGGAGTAATTTCCGAATTAATGTATCAACATTGAAAAATTGGCTGAGTCTAAGTGATAGGCAACTAAGAACTCATATTAATGAATTAGAAAAAAGTGGATTTATTATTAAAACTGGTGCACATTTCACATTTAACATAAAAGTTAATTCAGAATTTGACACAATTGAAGATTTAAATGGCTGGAGACCAATTCCAGCTCTTGTTTGGAAGGATGAAACTATTAGGGCAATAGATAAAATTCGATATGCTGAAATTTATGGCGCTTCATTTTTAGATTATTTACAAGAATCTGGAGGCGGGCAATTTGATGCTCAATCGATTCCAAGCCTTAATCGCATGTATGCTTGGGGTAATTCCGCTAGGAAAATTTTATATCCAAATGAATCACGACAAAGCATTTCTCAGCAATTAGGTCGTCTTGTGAAATCCGGTCACTTGCTTTATATAAATGATGAAGATCTTTTTCAATGTCTTTCTCTGAGTCCAATTCTTCAAAATATAACTCTCAATCACATAGATAAAATTTCTTTCGGGAGATTTAATTACAATTATTAATTTTTGAATCCAATTTGGTTGTAGATCAGAACTTCCGTTTTAAGCAATAAAACTTCAATTGGAGTATTCAAAACTGCCTATATAATAGAACATTTAAAATAGTACCTATACTAGACGTCATTTTCAATGACGTAAATGATTAAGTTAGAGGTTATAATATTTATTTGCTTTCACGACGTAACAAATGTGACACTAAAAAAGGGCTGGACGGGCTATGTTTTTATTTCGGGATCAGAAATAAAGTGAAGTAATTCTTTACCTAAAGGAGTTGTTATTCCCGATAAGCCACCTCGAAACATATCTTTCAAACCACGTTTTTCAATCAAACCATAACTCACAAGATCATTCCAAATGAGCTCATGGTACTGTTTTTCTTTCTTTAATTGAGGATATGCGTCTAAAATAATTCGGTTTAAACTATCCGTACTTCTACCCTCATATACTCTATCTTTTCTTTTATAAGGAGCATCTAGAAAAGATAGTATATCGATATGCCAGGTGGTCAAGGAATTTAAGAAATTAATAAGAACATTCGCCCGAAACTCGTCAAGCGAAGTGTCAATTATAGAATTAATAATTATATTCTGATAAGCTTTAATTTTTTCTTCTTTATGGGTTTTTAGGGCTTCTGAAGTGGCTTTCAAAACTAGGTTAATGAATACATCATTGTTGCTTAGATCTTCTAGCGTAATTAATTTCTCTTGCTCAAGTGATTTGATTCTTTCATGAAGTCCATTCAACCATTCAGCCTGTCTCTTTTGCAAAGGAGGTGTTAGAATAAGATCAAACAATTCGGCGGCCCCGGTACCTACTAAGCCCGCCAGTGCTTTACCGATGCTTAAGTAATAATCACCCGAAGATTTATCTTGAGGGAAATTGTCAGGCATAATAATTTGAGGTTTAATGACAATTTAGCAAGACCAGGTCTAATACAGACATAAATTGTAATTAAAAAATCATAGTAACTGAGTTTTGGGTGTACTTTTAGTCCATAATGAAACACTGCTAATAAATTTAAAATGAATTTCATTTTAATACTATTTCATGCTACTTCAACTTTTGATGGCAAGATTTTCGAACAAAATCGTTTCTTTAAAAAAAGCATGTGAAATTTATGGCGTATCGAAACCCTGGCTCTACAAGCTGGATAAAGAATTAAATGTTTTTATTCGCTATTCAGGCAGAACATTTTTAGACCTAAAGGACTTTGAAAATAAATTACGAAAACATGCAAAACCGAATTCTATAAAATGACAGAACTTTTTCCAGAATACACACAAAAAGAGAAGCAATTAAAGCCATTTTTAAAGTGGGCTGGAGGTAAAACTCAATTACTAAATGATATTAACAAATCAATTCCAGAACGAATCCTAAATTCAAAAAAATTCGTCTTTATAGAGCCCTTTGTAGGCTCTGGAGCCGTTTTATTTCACATGTTGAATTCAATGTCCAGTAAAATAGAAAAAGCTGTTATAAACGACATTAACACCGATTTAATCAATGCTTACAGAACTATTCAAAACGAACCCGCTAAACTTCTAGATCATCTAGATAGTATGAGTAATAAATACCAGTCCCTTAATGATGAAGACAGGCAATCTTACTTTTTAGAGAAAAGGGAGGAATTCAACTTTCAAAACATAAAAGTTGATAAAAAGTCGGCTTTGTTAATTTTTTTAAATAGAACTTGTTTTAATGGATTATATAGAGTGAATTCAAAAGGATATTTTAATGTTCCATATGGTCGATATAAAAACCCTAAAATACATAATCCTGGGCTTATCCTGGCCTTACACAAAGCTCTCAAACATGTAGTCATTTTAAATGGAGACTACAAAGACACGTACAAAGAAAGAGGTGAAATCAACTTGTTTTATTTTGATCCTCCTTACAAGCCTTTAAATAAAACATCATCATTCAATTCCTATGCTAAAAATGGTTTTGAGGATACCGATCAAATTCGATTAAAAGAATATTGTGATAAGATAAGTGAATCCGGTGATTCATTTATTTTAAGTAATTCGGATGTTAAAAATGCGGACAGTTCGAATGAATTTTTTGATGACCTATATGCGGCATACGAGATAAAAAGAGTAAAAGCCAAGAGGAATATTAATTCAAAAGCCAATAAAAGAGGTGAAATCTTTGAACTTCTAGTGACTAATAACAATCTTGTAAGGTGATTCTATATCCAATCTTACATATATGCAATTTCAGAAGTCAGATGCTGGTTTTAATTCTTTGGTAAGCACATTTAAAAAGAAAATAACAACCTGGGATTATTTTGTTAATTGGTCTAAGGTTCGTACAAATGTAGCAGAAATTGAAAAGGAATTGAACCTGTTAAATGTCTTAATAGGCAAAGAGAATTTTCGAGAGGAGGCTTTTAGTTTATTATCCACTTATCCAGAAACAATAAAAGCTTTTCCTTCATTGATTGCATCAAGGGACTCAAAAATTGAAATTCTTACTGATGTTTCAAATTTTGTATACCAGTACTATGACTTCAATAAGAAGCAATTAAATGAGAAGGAAATAAATCAAATGATTGACTTTCTTATTAAAAGTGGTATTGGCCCCCTTTTAAAAGATAAATCCATTAAAAATTTAGTTGATTTTGTTTATGGAGTCGAGGCCGGACTTGACAGTAATGGAAGAAAGAATAGAGGAGGGACATTGATGGAAAAAATCGTGTCAGAATTTATTTCAGAGACAAATCAGGAAATTGATTTTAATTGGATTGAACAGGCTACTGCAGGCAAGTTGAAAAATGAATGGAACATTGATTTCAAGGTTGATAAGGCAAATCGTATAATTGATTTTGCAATTCTTAGGGGTTCTCAGCTCTATTTTGTTGAAGTTAATTTTTATGGTGGTGGAGGATCGAAATTAAAAGCAACTGCAGGAGAGTACATTTCGATGAATAAATTTTGGAATGAACAAGGAATCAAATTCATTTGGATAACAGATGGAGCCGGATGGCATACGACATTGAAGGCACTTAGAGAATACTACGATAAAAGCGATTACCTAGTAAATTTAGAAATGCTAAAAAATGGATTCTTAAAAAATCTACTTAAAGGATGAAGCCATTTTTTGAGTCAAAAGAAAAGAACTTTGTTCTTTATAATGGAGATTACTTCAAATTGTCCGAGAAATTAAAGGAGAAAGTAAATTTAGTTTATGCAGATCCCCCTTACTTTCTTTCATCAGGAGGGAATACGATTCACAGTGGAGAGATAGTCAAAGTGGATAAAGGAGAATGGGATAAATCAATGTCGGAACAGGAAATACTTAATTTTAATCGAGAATGGATAGAAAAAACTCTTCCATTGATGAAGGAGGATGCTACACTTTGGGTTTCTGGAACTGCACATAACATCTTCTCAATCGTATTCGCCATCAAAGAACTTGGAATGAAATTGTTGAATGTCATTGTTTGGCAAAAGACTAATCCTCCACCAAATTTCTACACCAAAATTTTTAAACACTCTACTGAATACATTGTATTCGCAAGAAAATCAAAGTCAAGGTCGCACTTTTTCAATCATGAGCTTTTAAAGACCATCAATGAAGGTAAAAGAATGACTGACGTATGGACCATGCCTTCTATTTCAAATTTTGAGAAGACTTTTGGAAAACACCCTACCCAAAAACCTTTATCCATTTTGGTGAGAATTCTATTAGCTGGAACAGAAAAAGAAATGATTGTACTAGACCCATTTGCCGGAAGTTGCACAACTGGAATTGCAGCTAATTTATTAGGAAGAAAGTTTATAGGTTTTGATTTAGAAAAAGAATTTATTGAATTAGGAAAAAAAAGATATTTGGAAATTCAGGACCCTAAAACTAGAAGTGATTTTAAAAATAGAATTAATGATTTATCGCAATTAAATTTCAAAATCCAGCTTTAGCTGCTGACACAACTTGGTAAAAATCAGCTTCATCATCTGTGTATCTCCTTAACATTCTTAAAAGGTTAGGAAACATTTTATAACCTCTAGGAGTCTGCTTTTCACAAACAGTGAATAGTTCAATTATTGAACAAATGAATTCAATGGAATAAATTCCCTTAACTTCTTTTTCTTTTGGAAAATTCTCCATCATCTTTTCGACGGTAATCAGTTCATAATTGTTTCGTTCTTCGAGGTTTTTGACAGGATTGGCTTTTTCATACCAATTATTATAGAATTGAATAATTTCGGAAACTCGTTTCTGTTGATTAACCGAATTAATAAGAAGTGAAACTGTCCAGTGGGTATGGCTTGGTGTCCTTAGTTGACTTTTTGTTCCTGGCTCCAAATATTTGATTATGAAATCTAGATCTGGACGGTCTCCTCTATTTCCTTGGAACATACCAATTAGCACTCCATTTTTCATTCTAAATACCCTAAAACTTTGGAGTTTCTTTCCTTTAGTTCTAAGCCTACCATCTTCCAGAAAGAAGGTTGAATTGTATTCAAAAGACATCTCCTAAAAACCCTTTTCTCTACATATTACGTCTAATTCCCTCCATTTCTTTCCTCGACTAAAATGTGCAGCAGTTGAAGGATTTATTCCATCTATTAAGACTTGATGCATTCCTAATCTTTTTATCCTCTTTTTTAGGATTGCAAAACTCTTGTTTTCTTCAGCAATCATTCCTCCGTAAATGACCGTGAACCATTCATCAATTGTTGAAGCATGGGAACCATATTCATTCGAAATTGTCGTGATTAATTCAAGCGTAGAAGAATTTATTTTTGCACTAGTGACTTCATAAATTTTTACAAAATCCTGATAAATTTTTGAATGAGAGTAACTGCTTCCTAGTTCATTCAATTCAGAAAAGTACTGTACATCGGTTGGTGCAAATCGAGCTTGATTTGGTCTAGTTAAATAGACACACCAATCGTCAAAGCTACCGGAGTCAAATTCTACAATGCTACCATTGGATAATTCTTTTATAATTCTTCCCATAACGATTAAATGTTTAACGCGTCCATGAATTTTTGTCTTCCCGAATAATTCCAATACGTCACATCCTGTTCAATAAATAGCCACTTTATTACTAGCAGCAATGTTTCTGCTTTCAGCCCTTCCTTAAAAGAAATTGCTTTCACTTCGGAATTTGAAATGTTCTGACAATTAAAAACTTTTGAAATCAACTGCTTTAGTTTATCATACTCAGTTGAACTTTCATTCTTTTTTAATTCTAAATCTTTAACTATATCCTCATGTCTTGGTCTAGTCTTAATTCTTCCTCCAAACTCCTCACCTTCCACATGAATTTCAAAATCGAATCCTTTATTATTGAAAGCAGGTCTCTTTAAATAAATTCGATTACCATTACTTAGCCTTTCAACATCATATCTGTATTTTGAAGTACTTTCTCCTATACCGGTACCAGGGATTTCTTCTAAGAATTCATTCACAACCTGACGTCTGATTTCTTCTCTAGTTAAATCGTTTTTGATTGAAAAAGATTTCTGATTAGACACCAATAGACCGAAATTGAGTGTGACCTGATACAGTGAAGATAAAAATAAATAAGATTTTAAAGTTCTATGTGTGAACTTTTTTGATATGGAAAAATGAATTGAAAAAGCTAAGAAAACTGACCCTAAAACAGACTAAAAAGCCCCAGAGTTACTCTGAGGCTTGATTTTGCGGTCCGGACGAGACTCGAACTCGCGACCTCCTGCGTGACAGGCAGGCATTCTAACCAACTGAACTACCGGACCAAAAGCGATATTTATCGCAAAAACACTTATTCACAGTATCATTTATACTGTATCAACTTAATATACTGCCGAGTCCTGAAGGCTAATGTCCTTCATGGACCGGACCAAAAGCGATATTTATCGCAAAAACACTTATTCACAGTATCATTTATACTGTATCAACTTAATATACTGCCGAGTCCTGAAGGGCGAAGGTCCTTCAGGGCCGGACAACACAGAAGAAAATAGTCACTTAAATCTTCTGTGATCCAATGTCAATTACCAAAAAAAAGGGTAAAAACATAAATTTTCTCAAAATGTTAATGCAACATCTTGTATGTTGCTTTATGCCCTGCCTCTTGAGGTAAAAGACCTTCATCGACAGTACAAAATGAGTTTTTCATACCTTTTGTATGAAAGCGACTGCAAATGTAGAGGAATCGAAATTATTTGCAAAGTATTCATTTCATAAAATTTTCATATTTAATTAAATGTTTGCTCTTTATGGCAAATATTCCTTCCTTCATTTCTTATTGGGTTTTTTATACTGTTTGTGAATAATAATCATATAAATTTGCAAGCCTAATACAAAACTATGGTACTTGAATTTGAAAAGCCCATCGCTGATCTGGAAGCAAAACTAAAACAGATGGAAAAGGTGGCAGAAGATAATAAAGTCGATGTTTCTGTACAGGTGAAAGCACTCACTGAAAAGATTAAAAAGCTGAAAAAGGAGACATATTCAAATTTGACCCGCTGGCAAAGGGTCCAGCTTTCACGACACCCCGACCGTCCTTATACCCTTGATTACATCTATAATGTATGTGATAACTTTATAGAACTTCACGGTGATCGGAATTTTCGCGACGACCCTGCAATGGTTGGTGGTTTTGGTGAAATAAGAGGTAAAACCTATATGATCATCGGTCAGCAAAAAGGAAGAAATACCAAACAGAGACAAATGCGAAACTTTGGGATGTCGAACCCCGAAGGTTACAGAAAGGCGCTTCGTCTAATGAAACTCGCTGAAAAATTTGGCAAACCCATCATTACACTTATCGATACACCGGGAGCATTTCCGGGTATGGAGGCTGAAGAACGAGGTCAGGCAGAGGCAATAGCAAGAAATCTTTACGAAATGGCGGGGCTAACGGTGCCCATAGTTTGTATAATAATTGGAGAAGGTGCCTCGGGTGGAGCCATTGGCATCGGTCTGGGTGATAAAGTTCTGATGTTGGAAAACACATGGTATTCTGTCATTTCACCGGAGTCTTGCTCTTCAATACTTTGGAGAAGCTGGGAATACAAAGAACAAGCGGCCGAAGCATTAAGACTAACCGCAGAAGATATGCTTGGTTTTGGCTTAATCGATGGAATCATTAAAGAACCCATAGGCGGAGCTCAATCTGAACCTGAAACCATGTACAAAAAAGTGAAAAAAGAAATTCAGGATCAGGTGGCCGCACTTGAGAAATTAAAACCGGATCAGCTTGTGAAGAAAAGAATTGAAAAATTCTCTAGAATGGGCGTAACTGCATAGAATTGTCAATTGCGAATGATATAATTTACATTCGTCATTCGCAATGGAAAATTGAACATTTATGCAACTGCATATAATAGAAACAGGAAACTTCAAACTTGATGGTGGTGCGATGTTTGGTGTTGTTCCAAAATCGCTTTGGAGCCGCAGACATCCGGCTGATGATAAGAACATGTGCACATGGTCCATGCGCTGTCTTTTAATCGAAGAAGGGGACCGCTTAGTATTGATTGATACCGGAATAGGAGATAAGCAGGATGATAAATTTTTCTCATTCTATTATTTACACGGAGAAGATTCTCTGGACAAATCTTTAAAAGCAAAGGGCTTTCACCCCAATGATGTGACGGATGTGTTTTTAACTCACCTTCATTTTGATCATTGCGGGGGTGCACTGATTCGAAATGGAGAAAAAATAGTCCCGAAATTTCCCAATGCAAAATACTGGTCCAACGAGGAGCATTGGAATTGGGCTACCAAACCGAATCCTAGAGAAAAAGCCAGTTTCCTTAAAGAAAATATTTTACCAATTCAGGAATCCGGGCAATTGAATTTTATCGAATTTGACAAAAGTCCTTTTGAATTTATGGACATTATTTATGTCGACGGGCATACGGAAAAGCAAATGCTTCCTGTAATCCACTACAAGGATAAAAAAATAGTATTTTGTGCTGACCTGCTTCCTTCAGCTCACCATGTTCCAATTCCATGGGTAATGGCTTATGACACGAGACCTCTACTGACCATGAATGAGAAGACTGAATTTCTTGAAAGGGCAATCCTTGAAAATTATATTCTCTTTTTTGAGCACGATGCTAATAATCAATGTGGGAATCTGGAAAAAACCGAAAAAGGGATACGACTGAATCAAACATTTAAGCTCTCGGAGGTTCTTTAATTATAAAATGTCAAAGGCCGGTCTTTATCTCAATAAATTTAGATATACCTTATATACACCCATTTATGATTTAATGGTTAAGCCTGTTTTTAGAATACAAAGGGAAACTTCCATTCGAAATCTGGGCATTGAAGAAAATTCCAAAGTATTAATAGTAGGAGCAGGCACCGGATTGGATTTCGAATTTTTAATAGGTAAAAATTTAGAGATCCATGCAGGGGATATCACCTCGTCGATGGTAAAAAAGATGCATTCCAAAGCCAGAAAAATGCAGCTCAATGCTCAAATTTCAGAGATGGACGGACAAGATCTCAAATACGAAAACGATTATTTCGACTACATCATTCTTCACTTAATTGTGGCAGTAATTCCGGATCCTGTACTATGTATAAAAGAAGTAGAGCGTGTTGCAAAAAAAGGTGCCCGAATTAGTGTTTTTGATAAATTTATTCACCCTGGCACAAAAGTTTCCTTTATCAGAAAGATTCTCAACTTGCCCACCGCTTTATTGTTTTCAGATATAACAAGGGATATCGATCAAATAATATCCCATACTCAACTAAATAAAGTTAATGATAAGCCCGCCGCTTTTGGTGGCAACTTCAGAATTATAGAATTGCAAAAATGAAACCTTAATTAAAAGCAGAATCAATAAATTTGCAGAGACCGCAAAGATTTTATCATGACAGAAATTAAAACTTCGAAACGCTTAACATTTGAAACAAAAGGCCCAACTCCTACAGGCAATACATTAAATACGAAAGGGTGGATACAAGAAGCAGCCCTGAGAATGCTTTACAATAATCTCGATCCCGATGTGGCAGAAAGACCTGAAGATCTCGTGGTTTACGGAGGCACCGGACGCGCAGCCAGAAACTGGGATGCTTTTGACCTAATTGTAAAGGCCCTGAAAGATCTTGAAGATGATGAAACACTTCTGGTACAATCGGGAAAACCGGTAGGAATTTTACCTACCCATAAAGATGCTCCCCGGGTACTGATATCCAATTCCATGTTGGTTCCGAATTGGGCCAATTGGGAACATTTTCGCGAGCTTGAGAAAAAAGGTTTAATGATGTACGGACAAATGACTGCCGGCTCCTGGATATATATTGGTTCACAGGGAATTGTTCAGGGGACTTATGAAACATTTGCTGAGGTAGCCCGGAAACATTTTAATGGTACGCTCAAAGGAACCCTAAATGTAACAGCAGGTCTCGGCGGAATGGGTGGAGCACAGCCACTTGCCATTACAATGAATGAAGGGGTATGCCTGGCTGCTGAAATGGAAGAATGGAGAATCGATAAAAGAATAGAGACACGCTACATAGATAAAAAAACAAATGACATCAACGAAGGGATTTCAATGGCATTGGATGCTAAATCGAAGGGCGAAGCCCTTTCCATTGGTGTTGTTTGCAATGCTGTAGATCTTTTGCAGGCATTGATCGATCAAAGTATAATACCCGATACCCTTACCGACCAAACTTCTGCGCATGATCCATTAGTAGGTTATTTCCCCCAAAACATGTCCGTGGAGGAAGCAAATGAGCTTCGCAAAAATAATCCCGATTTATATGTAGAAAAATCTTTGGATACTATGGCCAGACATGTCAATCAAATGTTGGAATTACAGAAAAAAGGTGCCGTTACCTTTGATTATGGAAATAATCTTCGGGGTCAAGCCAAAGATAAACGCGGTATCAAAAATGCCTTTGATTTTCCCGGATTTGTACCCGCATATATTCGTCCTTTATTTTGCGAGGGGAAAGGCCCATTTCGCTGGGCGGCATTATCAGGAGACCCACAGGATATTTACGAAACAGACAAAGTCATTCTCGAACTTTTCCCTGAAGACAAAGCTCTAAGGCGATGGATAGAAATGGCACAAAAACGAATAGCTTTTCAGGGTCTGCCATCAAGAATTTGCTGGTTGTCACAAGGGGCCAGGGAAAAAGCAGGACTCGCATTTAACAAACTCGTAAAAGAAGGAAAAGTAAAAGCCCCAATTGTGATTGGAAGAGATCACCTTGATACGGGTTCCGTGGCTTCACCTAACCGGGAAACAGAAGCCATGAAAGACGGGTCGGACGCTGTGGCAGACTGGCCGATACTCAATGCACTTATCAATACAGCTGGAGGTGCAAGCTGGGTATCTGTACATCACGGTGGAGGTGTTGGGATAGGTTATTCCATACATGCGGGCGTGGTAATCGTTGCCGATGGCAGCAAAGATGCGCAAACAAGAATCAAAAGAGTATTGCATAATGACCCTGCCATGGGTGTTTTGCGGCACATGGACGCAGGTTACGATATTGCACAAGATACCGCAAGAAAACATCGTTTGGATATAAAAGACAGACTGAGATAATTCTTTGAAGCATTTAATCCTTTTATTTTCGACCATTTTAATATTTAATATTTCCCAGGCTCAAAAAACAGTTTATAAAGATTTTGAATTTGGATTGAGAGGGGGAATTAATGTATCAGGATTGCGAGGTAACTTTCCCGACTCTATGGATGCCAATTACAAAGTGGGTTTTCAATTTGGAGTTTATTCCAGATATCACATTACGGATAAATTAAAAACCTCTTTCGAAGTATTATTCACAAGAAAAGGATTTAAAGCCAATGTTATTGACACCTTTACTTTTGCTACCCTGATCTATGTGGAAAATCATTACAATATTGAATTTCCACTGATGTTGGAATATCAGCTTTCAAAGGAATCCTCTTTGGAATTGGGGGCTTCCTATAGCCTGAATCTTATTAATGATAAAGTTAACTTTCCCGGATTTAATCCCTTTACAGAAAATTCCGCAGACCTGACAGCGTTAATTGGGTTTAACTATTTTATAGATGAAATAACTACCCTCGGTTTTCGCTATTCTTATGGATTAAATCCAATTATTGAAACTGCAAGTAAGAAAGGCTATTCTAGCAATTTTCAGATATTAATTAAATCTAGACTATTCTAATTCTTAGACACTTCAATCAGAAAATAATTTTTCTTACCTTTTTGAACCAATAAATATTTATTCTGAATCAAATTAAATTTTGCTTCCTGGTTGGGATCAGTAATCTTATTTTTATTAACCGAAACACCGCCTCCCTGAATCATCCGTCTTGCTTCACCTTTTGAAGAAAATATGATTCCACCGGTTTTTAATGAAAGCAAGTCACTTACGTTTTCACTTGAGTCAAGATCAGCTTTTTTTAATTCGGTTTTTGGCACGCCTTCAAAAACGGAAAGAAATGTTTTTTCATCAATTGATTTTAACGCTTCGGTTGGATTTTTCCCAAACAGTATTTCAGAGGCACTCAGTGCCATTTGATATTCCTTTTCACCGTGTACTCTTAGGGTAACATCTTTAGCTATTTCCTTCTGAAGCGATCTCAAATGCGGAGCTTCTTCGTGTTTTTTAATAAGCGATTCGATCTCTTCTTTTTCAATTAAAGTGAATACGCGAATGAGCTTTTTTGCATCTTCATCAGATGTATTCAACCAAAACTGATAGAATTTATAAGGCGAAGTCATGTTTGGATCGAGCCAGACATTCCCTTCTTCCGACTTACCAAATTTACTTCCGTCCGCCTTGGTCATTAAGGGTGCAGTTAGTGCAAAAGCCTCACCCTCTGCTTTTCTCCTTATAAGTTCGGTTCCGGTCACAATATTTCCCCACTGATCAGACCCTCCCATTTGCAAGAGACAGTTTTTAGTTTTGTACAAATGGTAAAAGTCATAACCCTGTAAAAGTTGATAGGAAAATTCAGTGAATGAAATACCCGTTTCAAGACGTTTTTTTACAGAATCCTTAGCCATCATATAATTGACGGTCATGTGTTTACCGGTATCTCTTAAAAACTCAAGAAATCCTATTCCCTCAAACCAGTCGTAATTGTTTATAACTTCAGCAGCATTGGGGCTATCATCAAATACAAGAAATTGTCGCAGCTGGGCTTCAATGCACTTTTCATTATGACGCAATTGCTCTTCCGACAGAAAACTCCTCTCTTCACTCTTTCCGGAGGGATCGCCGACCATGCCTGTAGCACCACCAACGAGGGCAATGGGTTTGTGTCCTGCTCTTTGAGCATGCATTAAAAGCATGGTGGGGACCAAATTCCCGATGTGCAAGGACTCTGCGGTAGGATCAAATCCCACATATACCGTTACGGACCCTTTCTTTAATAATTCCTCGGTTCCCGGCATGATATCGTGTATCATACCCCTCCATGTCAATTCTGAAACTAAATCCATTCTTATTTTTTGAAAACGCGAAATTGCGCAATTCCATTTGAATCTTCAGACTTTATGATGAGAATATAAAAGCCGGAATTTATTTTTTCAAGATTAATAAAATCTTCTTCATTTGTAAATCTTCCAGAACGGATAAGCATACCCACTTCGTTTCTGAGTTCGTAATATGAATTCCTTTCTAAACCTTGGATTGATATAAAATTTTCGGCGGGATTGGGAAAAACCGAAATATTTTGAAATGCCGGGGTCAAATGAACCGTGGAATCAAATCCGCTGGTATCCATTTGGAATCTGGCTGAAATTATCTGATCAAGAGAATCCGTATTTAATTCCAGTACCGGATAGTTTTCACCTTTTGCAAGAAAAGAATAGGAAGTGCTTTCAATATCCGAAAATGTTCCTGCCGGTATCGGAAACCAAATAAAAGGAGGAGGGAAGGGTAAGGGGTTTGGAATGAGAACAGAAACTGAAAATGATAAATTGATAGAGCTTTTTTGACGAAGCACATCAAATTGCTGTTGCCCGGGTAATAAGAGAGTACCAAAAGCATTGACGGAATCCACTTTATTAATGGTCGGATTAATGCGAATCGAATCCACATAAAATGTAAAGGATGAAATGGTAAGCGTATCTTTTACGGGAAGTGTAATGGTATTGCTGGTATAAGTACCCGAGTTGCTCGAAGCATAGGTCATTGGAAATTTATACACTTCCAATTGGGGATTGGATTCCACTAATAAATTGCTGGCAAAAGTATCCAGATCAAGGGTCAGCGCATAGCCAAAAATTCCATTGCTATTGGCTTCTATAAATTGTAAGGAAGATCCATCTTTTAGCACCAGATTAACATTTGAGCTTAATCCGGAACTTTGCGGAAAGCCGGCAGGATCAAGGAAAAAGAGGGTGTCGGGAATAGTATCTGTTTGAAGCATAGAAAAATCCCATATTTGAGATGCCCCTGATGAACCCGGACTCAGAGAATCAAGTCCAAAGAGCGTCCTTTCGAGTAAAATAGTATCTCCAATAACACCGAAATCATTTCTATCGATGGTGATTTGAGAAAAAACGGATTGAAATAAAAATAATAAAGAAAAAAGTATGTTTACTCGCATAAGCTGCCTTATTCAGAAGACAAAAGTAAATCATTCACAAGGCAATTAAAAAGCTATTGCTTATGAGATATACTTTACGAAATTTGTCGACTTTTAAGGCTTATGACAAATTCTTATGAACAGGTAATTCAGGAACTCAGTGAAAATAAATACGCCCCATTTTATTTTCTCGAAGGGGAAGAACCTTTTTTCATTGATCAAATCATCGAGTACATAGAAGAAAATGCACTTGAAGAGAGCCAAAAATCATTCAATCAAATGGTGGTTTACGGCAAGGATTGTAAAATGTCAGATATAATAGGCCATGCCAAACGATTTCCCGTTATGGCAGACCGCCAGGTGGTGATCGTAAAGGAGGCTCAGGAAATTGCGGACTTCGGCAAAGAAAGCGCCAATAAAATATTTGAGGCATATTTAAAGAATCCTGTCTCCAGCACAATTTTAGTATTGGGCTTTAAATACAAAAAAATGGATAAACGACTTGCCATTACAAAGTTATTGTCCAAGGCCGGGATCCATTATCAGGGGAAAAAAATATATGAAAATGATCTTGAGAAATGGATTAAATTTTTACTAGATCAAAAAGGCCTAAAGGCTGATTCCAAAGCTGTTTTCTTAATATCCGAGAACATCGGAATGGATTTATCGAGAATAAATAATGAGTTGGAAAAAATCAAGCTGAGTATAGACAGTTCAGAAACGCTGGATGAAAAGACAGTAATGAGATTTATCGGCATAAGCAGAGAGTACAATGTTTGGGAATTTCAAAAAGCCATAGCTAAAGGAGATCGAAAAAGGGTTTTTTCAATTATTTCCTATTTTGAAAAAAATCCCAAGGCAGCTTCAGTAGTCACCATTCTCCCTACTTTATATACATTATTTTCAAAAATTTTGATCTTGCAGCAGAAAAATGTACAAAATCCAAAGTCGGCACAGGATCTACTGGGTTTGAACTACTATGCAGCACAGGAATATTTCACCGGGGCTAAATTTTATCCACCGGATAAGGTGCCAAAGATTATTTCAGATTTGAGATTGGCTGATGCACAATTTAAAGGATTGGAGGCTTCACAAATGAAAAGCTCTGAAATATTGAGGGAATTGGTCTTGCGAATCCTTTATTAACTACCGATTATCAAATAAATAAGCTATTCGGGAAAAATATATCGGAAATTTCGATACATAACTTTTCGTTTAAACCATATTTCATAGTTTTGAGCGATTTTAAAAAATCAAGATGCAAAAACTGTTACGAGGTCTAATTCCGGTTTTAATCTTTCTTGTTTCTCATTCCGCGTTTGCCCAAACCGGAGAAGTAAGAGGATTTGTTTACGACAAAGCAAGTTCCGAACCGGTGATTTTTACTACCGTCTTTCTGGATGGCACCAATTTTGGAATTAGCACAGATATCAACGGCTATTTTTCTATTACCAAAGTTCCGGCAGGCACCTATACGCTAAAAGTTTCTTCTCTGGAGTATGCTGATTATACCGAAATAATCACCATAGCATCAGGAAAAATCATTACCAAAAGGATTGAGTTGGAAGAGAGCAATGTGCAATTGGATGAGGTAACCATTTCGGGTAAAAAAATTGCCGCACAGGAAAATATCCAGGTGGCAATAAACACCGTTAAGCCAAGAGAAATCAAGATCATGCCAAGTGTCGGTGGAGAACCGGATCTGGCACAATACATTCAAACCCTTCCCGGTGTGGTATTTACAGGTGACCAGGGAGGTCAATTGTTTATAAGAGGTGGTTCACCGGTACAAAATCTGATTTTACTTGATGGCCTATTGGTATATAACCCATTCCATTCAATCGGTCTCTTTTCAATTTTTGATACGGATATCTTAAAAAATGCTGATATCTACACCGGTGGATTTAATGCAGAATACGGAGGAAGAACCTCTGCTGTAATAGATGTGGCCACCAGGGATGGTAATAAAAATAGGTTTGGAGGTAAAGTTTCAGCCAATCCATTTACATCTAAGCTAAACCTTGAAGGTCCGATTTCTAAAGGAGAAAATGGAGGTGGAGTTTCTTTTGTACTTAGTGGAAGAACATCTTACCTCGATAAAACAAGTAAATTATTTTATGATTATGTAGAAACGGAAAATGGTTTACCTTACAGTTTTAACGATATCTATGCCAAGACAACCATTTCTTCAAGTCAGGGTAGTAAAGTAAGCTTTTATGGATTTAATTTTTCAGATCGAGCAGGCCTGGATGCCAATAGCACCTTTGGATGGGATCAAATTGGAGTAGGAACAAACTTTTTGTTTCTGCCAACCGGTTCATCACAACTAATCACGGGAACCATAGGGTATTCCAGTTATGATATTGGAATTGAGGAAGCCACCCAAAGTCCGCGAAACTCTAAGGTTTCGAGTTTGAATTTAAGTTTGGGTTTTACCTATTTTATTAAAAAGAGCGAAATAAAATGGGGAATTCAATATGTGGGAAATTCAACTTCATTTAACACAGTTACACCGAACAAGGTAAATGTAGAAGACAATCAGAATAATACCGAAATGGCCGGATATTTTAAATACAGAATTGTACAGTCTAGATTTGTTTTAGAACCTAGTGTAAGACTACAGTATTATGCCTCTTTGGGTAATTTAAGTCTTGAGCCGCGATTTGGAGCCAAATTAAATGTAACCGACGATTTCAGATTAAAATTCGCAACCGGATTGTTTACACAAAACCTAATAGCTACACGATCCGACAGGGATGTCGTCAACCTCTTTGCGGGATATATTTCATCTCCATCTTCATTATTTAATGAAAACAGAGAGTCGGTGGATGTAAAACTGCAACAGGCACAACATTATATCGGAGGCTTTGAACTGGACCTTTTCAGAGACAGAATTGAAATAAACGTAGAGCCCTATATAAAACTCTTTACCCAAAATATTAATATAAATCGCCTAAAAGTATTTGCCGATGATCCCGATTTTATTGTAGAAGATGGCCAGTCCAGCGGTGTAGATTTTCAGGTTAAATACGATGACAGAAATCTTTTTATCCAGGCAGGCTATTCCTTAGGATTTAATGAAAGAAGAGGCCCGGTAGGTGATGGTATCGTAAGACAGGGTGTTAATGACGATGCTTCTCAACCTTTGGCTTACAGGGTTTATAATCCGAGTTTTGACAGAAGACATAATGTCAATATGATTGTGTCTTATGCATTTGGCAATAACGACAGTTGGGAGCTATCTGGAAGATGGAATCTGGGTTCCGGTTTTCCATTTACGCAAACAGTGGCTTTTTATGAGAATGTAAATTTCTCCGGAGGCACTAATGCCAATCCAGTCAATGAAAACGGCGAACTGGGAATAATTTATGATGACTTCAATAAAGGAAGACTCCCATATTATCACAGATTGGATTTGTCTGCCAAAAAGAAAATAGAGTTTAATAGCAATTCTACTTTAGAAATCTCCGCCAATTTGATAAATGTATACGATCGGGATAATTTATTCTATTTTGACCGCGTTAACTTCGAAAGAGTAAATCAATTGCCAATTTTACCTAGTTTAGGGCTGAGTTGGAGTTTTTAATTTGTCTATGAAAAAAGTTTGGCCGGGAATCTTAGTATTAAACCTGGTTTTTAACGTCTGTTTTGCACAAAACACACAGATTTACAAGGATAAAGAGCTTCTATACAATAGGGCATTAGACTTATTTGAAAAGCAATTATATAATCCTGCCAGGTCTGCCTTTTCGGACTATGCACAAAGTTATTCTGACGAAAGAAGCATTTCAGCCCATTATTACAAATCGCTTTGCGGCTTGTATCTGTTCCACCCCGATGCGGTAGATGGACTTAAAAATTTCCAAAACAACTATCCGCAAAACCCTCACTCGCTGAGAATCAATTTCGATTTAGGCACTTTTTTTTATCAAAAAGGCAATTTTAGTGATGCGTGCATTTATTTAAGGAAAGTTGACTATAAATATTTAACACGAGAAGAAAGCGTTGAATCCCAATTCAAACTGGCCTATTCTTTCTTTAATCTTCAGCAATTTGATGAAGCTGCCCCCTATTTCAACCGTGTGAAAGGTTCCAACAGCAAATACGGCAATGCGGCCTATTATTATTCGGGCATAATTGCTTACAAATCAGGAAATTACAATCAGGCTGAAATGGATCTGAGATTTCTTGAAAGTGACGCTTCATATAAAAATTTAATTCCTGAACTCTTGGCAAATATTTACTACAAACAGGGCGAATATGAAAAACTTAAAAAAATAGGCGAGGATGTTCTGGAAGATCGCGGGGTTAGAAATAAAAGATCCATTTACATGATTTTAGCCGATGCCTATTTTAATGAAGGAAACTATGAAAAGGCCAATGAATATTTTGATAATTTCAATGAAGGCCGACGCTCTTTGCCCGATGCAGGTACTTCCTATAGAATAGGATACACAAAATTTCAGCTCAAAAATTTCGAAGAAGCAGTGCCATTCCTTGATCAGGCTGCATTCAGAGGCAATGACTCTTTGGTTCAAATGGCATCCTTTTATTTGGGAAGAGTTCATTTAAAAAATGACAATATCCCATATGCGGAAAATGCATTTGAAAAAGCCAGCAGTCTGAATATTAACAAAAATGTGCAGGAGGAATCATTTTTTGCCTTGGCCAAACTGAAATTTGATTCAAGACTCAGAGCACAGTCAATTGATTTATTTCAGAATTATCTTGAAAAATACCCCAGGGGAAAATACACAGAAGAAGCCAATCAATATTTATCCGAAGCTTATTTGACATCGAATAATTATCAAGCTGCAATAAAACACATTGAATCGTTGAAAATAAGTAATAAAGTCATTGACGAAACCTACCAAAAAGTTACATTTTATCGGGGTGTTGAGCTGTTTAACGATCGAAGTTTTGAAGAAGCGGTGTCCAATTTTGACAAATCATTGTCAAAAGCCTTAAGCAAGGAATTTGTAAAATTAGCTTATTTCTGGAAAGGCGAGGCACTATCTATCCTTCAAAATTATGATGAGGCGATAAATTCCTATGCCGGTGTTTTTAGAAATGAAAATAGTTCTTCTGCTGAAATCTTTTTAAAAACGCGTTACGGCATTGGCTATGCTTATTTTAATACCAAACAATACGACAAGGCTTTACCGCATTTTAGCGCATACACGGACGCACTTGAATCTGCTGCGGATAAAATGAATTACGGCGATGCCCTGGTCCGTTTGGCGGATTGCCATCTTGTATTAAAAAACAACCAAATGGCATTTAATACCTATTTGAGGGCAAGCAAAGTTTATCCCGATTATCAGGATTATACTTTTTACCGATTGGGGGTTGTGAGTTGGTTTTTGGGCAATCAAGGAGATGCTTTGAAATATTTGGGAAAGATTTTAGCTGATTATAAAGACTCTCGCTATTATGACGATGCCCTTTATGAAAAAGCAAATATCTATTTTGAAAATGGAGAATTTAACAATGCGATATCCGGATTTACAAAACTTATAGAAACACAGGAAGTAAGTCCATTTATTCCTTATGCCTATTTAAACAGGGGTATATCATATACCAATCTTAATAAACCTGAAAACTCAATCAAAGACTATAGAAAAATACTACATAAATACGCATCACACAAAACGGCCATAGACGCAATTACCGGATTGCAGGAAGCCTTACATTCAACAGGAAGGGATGATGAGTATGAAGGCGATAAACAAAAATTTGCCCGGGCCAACCCAGAAAGCGATGCTTTAATTACGCTTGATTTTGAAGGAGCCCGAAACCAATATTTTGCCGGAGATTACAAAAAGGCTATTGATAAATTTAAATCCTATTTGAAGGATTACGGTGAAAACAGTTATTTCTCTGATATAAATTATTATCTCGGGGAGTCTTATTATTTAATCAATAAATACGATAGCGCCCTAAAATACCATCTTGAAGTACTTAAAATTTCAAATTCTAATTTCCTGAATAAATCCATCCTGAGAACCGCGGATATTCAATATGATAAAGAAGAATATAAAGAGGCAATACCAAAATACAATTTACTTAAGTATTTGGCGAGAACGCGAAATGAAGAAATTTTTGCATGGCAGGGCTTAATGCTGAGTCATTATTCTTTGGCAAACTACGATTCCTCCATGGGCTTTGCTCAATTAATTACAGAGCGGGGGGAAGCCGCCTTTGGTGCGAGAAATAAGGCATTGCTTTTTCTGGGGAAAGCCTCCCGGGCTATAGAAAAATTCGATAAAGCCGAAGAGTATTTCCAAAAATGTATTGAGGCGGGAGATGATGTGCATGCAGCAGAGGCATTTTTTAACATCGCCGAGATAAAATACATTTTGGGGGCCAATCAAAAATCAATTGATCTTTCTTTAGACCTGATCGGCAAATATGCTCATTACCCAGAATGGAATGATGCTGCATTTTTATTGATTGCCAAAAACTTCTTTGCAATGGAAGAATATTTTCAGGCGCGAAGTACGCTTGAATCTATCATAGCCAATTCACCTTCTGAAAATACGGTGAATGCAGCTAAGGAATTGTTAATCAGTGTCAAAGAAAAAGAGGCGATTGTGCCTATTGAAGAAATAAATTTGGACAGTATTGAATAAGCTATTTAAAATATTGCCAATAATAGCCTTTACTTTAAGTCACTCGCTTTTAGCTCAAAATAATGAAGGGGAACTTGAAGACATAGAAGTTGTAATCCAGAAAAATAAAGATATAACGCTTCCGAGGGCAAACAGAAACTATCAAAAAATAAGCGAAATTCCTCAACCTGAAATTAAGCCATCAGCTCAAATGCAATTTGGAGAACACCGAATTGGATTGTCTCCACTTGACCCTTCAATTAGAATTAACAAACTTAAAAGCGAGGGTTTGGATAAATTATACGGCAATTATGTAAGAGGGGGAATTGGGAATTATGCCAATACTTATCTCGAAGCTTTTCTTGGCAATAAAAGGGAAGACAAGGGCTATTATAATATTTATGTAGGGCATAATGCCTTTGGAAGCGGGCCGGTCGAAGATTCGGATAACAGCAGAAATCATATCGCGGCAAATGGAGGGATATTCTATGATAATTACAGCCTGAGTGCAAATGCCTTTTACGATAGACAGCATTTTAATTTCTATGGTCTATATCCTCCACGATTTGTTCCAATTATTATTAATCCTGAAGATGAGCCAATGGATCAACTGTTTAATCGCATAGGTCTAAGTACCAGTTTGAGTAAAACAGATCCATTGGATTATTTGAATTTTGAATTGGGAATAGGTTTTGAGCATCTTGATGATAAATTCAATCAAAATGAAAATTGGCTTAGTCTGAATTTAGATTCTGATTACGAGCTCAATGTTGGTAAAAAAATAAGATTGAATGCCAGATATATATTAGCTAATTACAGTCTTGATACTTTCTCAAGTACAAGGCACTTAACCGAAATAGCACCACAATATGTCATTGAAACCGGCAATTTTGAAATAAGTGGAGGTCTAAAAATGAGTATTGAATCTGATACCAATTTGCAGGGAGATTTTCACCTTTATCCATTGGCTCATATAGAGTATAAATTACTCGATGAAAAGCTAATTCCTTATGCTGGAATTGAAGGAGGAATAGTAAGCAATGGATTGAACTCATTTGCAGCTCAGAATCCATTTCTGGATGAAGGGAATATTCTCAGCCATAGCAATAAAGAATTGGAAATTAAAGGAGGACTGAGAACATCATTATTAAAAAAGTCACTTATTGACGTTTATATGTCATATTCTGCGATTGATAATTTGCCTTTATTCATCAACAATACCATCAATAACAGATTTTTGGTTTTATATGCTGAGAATGCCTCTATTTTCACGGCCGGCTTAACCTTTAATACAAAACCACTGAACAATTTAGAATTTGGAGTAAGTCTGGAATACAGGAATTACGGCTTTAGCGATACTACCAAAGCCTGGCATCTGCCTTCTGTGGAAAGCCATATTTACTCAAAATTCAATATCCAAAAGAAGATATATATGAATGTCGATATTTTTTCCATTAATGGTATATTTGCTTATACAACCATGGAAGCTAAGAGAGCACTTGACGATATTCTGGACATAAATCTTCAATTGGAATATAAGTTTTCAGAGCGCTTTTCAACTTTTGTGGAGTTGAAAAATATACTATCAAACGAATATCAGCGCTATCTTTTCTATGATAACAGGGGAATACAAGCTAGAGCTGGTTTAACTTACACTTTCTAATGGAAATGATTGCAAAGTTTTTAAGACAATATCTGGCACATAATGATCAGGCCTATATACCTAAATTGGGAACCTTTTACGCTAAAAATTTAAAGGCAGATGTGGATCCATCAAAAAAGGAAATGAAACCGCCTGTTAGAACAGTAAGCTTTAAACAAGAGGCTTCAAAAGACAATTCCTTTATAGATTTTTTAGCCAGGGTTGATGGAAAAAGCATTGATGCCATAAAGAAAGACCTGTCAAAATGGGTAGATGAGTTAAAGAAGGAAATAGTTGCAAAAAAGAAAGTAGAATTAGATGGTCTTGGCCATTTGGGTGTCAACTCAGCCAAAAAGGTTGTTTTTAAAGCACTTCCCGATTTAAATATTTCTCCGGATACGCTGGGAATGCAAAAAGTAAAAGCCGAGCCCATTAGCAAAAAAGCCAGCCCAAAACCTGATGATAATAAAGAAAAGCCAAAAGATGAGAAAAGCAAAGAGGATAAACCTAAAGAGGAACAAAAGGAGGATAAAAAAGAAGTTGTAGCTCCTATCGCAGAAACAGCTAAAGATGCCAAATCTGCTTTAAAAGATACTCCAAAAAAAGTTGAGAATAAATTTCTTAAAAAAGAAGAGAAAAAGAGAAACCCAATTGTGCTCGTATTAATAATTCTGATAATACTGGTAGCAGCTTCGGGCATAGGCTACTATTTTTTAAACCAGCACAAAGAGCCCGTGATTGTTGAAAAACCGGAACCTGTACAGGAACCGGAACCAGAGCCTGAACCGGAACCCGAGCCAATAGTCGAACCTGAGCCTGAGCCTAAACCGGTAGTTACAATTTCGGAAAAAAACGGACGTTTTTATGTCATTGGCAACAGTTTTGAAATTGAAGCTAATGCGTATAAATTCAGAGAAAATGTAATGGCAAAGGGACAGAATGATTCAAAAATTATTCTTCCAGATAATAAAAGTAGATTATATCGTGTATCTATTGCTGAAGCAGAAACCGTTGAAGGGGCTATCAGTAAAATGGAAGAATTGCGATCTGAATTCGGAAACACTATTTGGGTATTAATTTATTGATTCAAATGACATTATTGCAAATCGTTGCTGCTGATTCTTTAGGGAATGCCGCGGCACAGGAATCTGTTTCGGTTTTGGACCTCCTTTCAAAAGGGGGCTGGACAATGATTCCAATTCTACTTTTATCTATAGTAGCTGTATATATATTTGTTGAGCGGCTTTTAACACTTCAAAGAGCTTCAAAACTGCCAAAAACCTTTATTGACCAGATTAAAAAAATGGTGTTGGATGGAGATATTCAGGGTGCCAAAGCATTGTGTATCCAGGTAAATTCACCAACGGCTAAAATGATTGAAAAAGGAATCAGCAGGTTGGGCAGTTCATTAAAAAATATTGAAGCGAGTATTGAAAATGTGGGTAGAATAGAAATTTACAAACTCGAAAAAAACCTGAATGTTTTGGCCACCATTTCCGGTGCTGCTCCAATGCTGGGATTTTTTGGAACGGTTTTGGGTATGATACAGGCATTTATGGCAATTGCACAGGAAGAAGGTTCTGTAAGCCCAAAACTCTTGTCATCGGGTATTTATGAGGCCATGGTTACAACTGCAGCTGGCTTGTTTGTTGGAATCATAGCTTATATAGGCTATAATTATTTGATTACCAGAGTGCAAAAAGTGATTCATAGAATGGAATATAATTCCATTGAATTTGTTGATTTATTGCAAGAGCCAAATAAGTAATGGATTTAAGGTCAAAACATAAAATTGATTCGGGATTTAGCATGTCTTCAATGACGGACATCGTTTTTCTATTGCTCATCTTTTTTATGTTGACGGCATCCTTTGTCACACCATCGGGTTTGCCGGTTAATTTGCCCAGCAGCAAGAGCACAACCACGGTATTGCAAAAAGTATCGGTTTCCATTACAAAGGATTTGCGTTTTTTCGTTAATGATAAAGAAGTACCCAGAGCCAGGCTTGAGCCTGCGCTCAGAAATGAACTGACTGAAAAAGAAGGCGTAGTTGCCTTGCATGTCGATAAATCAGTACCCGTAGAGCATCTTGTTTATGTTGCAGGTATTGCCACATCGTTAAAGGCCAAGGTTTCGATAGCTGCAAAACCAAAATAATGCAGGAACAGGAATATAAAAGGAATCATCGCACCGGACTAATTATTAGTCTTGGCATTCATGGTGCTTTGCTTCTCCTTTTTATTTTTTTACTAGCATGGAGTCCTCCGGACCCACCAATTCAGGAATATGGCATTGAATTGAATTTCGGTATTGATGAAAGTGGTTCCGGTGAGGTTGAAACAGAAGAAGTGTCTGAAGTAGAATCTGAAGCGGAATCAGATAATGAAACAGAATCTGAGGTAGAAACAGAGCCCATTGAAGAAATAATTGAAGAGCAATCAGAAGAACCAAGTGAAGAAATCGTAGAAGAAAGTAAAAGTCCGGATTACGATGACAGCTCCAGCCCGGACAAGGTTAAAGAATCCGAGGAAACGATAGTTAAAAAAGAAGAAGTTAAAGAAGAAAAAAAGTCACCTGAAAAACCGGTTGAAAAACCCAAACCACTAATTACATATCCAAGCGGAGGTGGCAAGCAGGGAGAAGGAAATACCAATGATAAAGGTAATCAGGGTGACCCTCGCGGTGATGATGGAATCAGCTATAAGGGAAATCCCGGGTCAGGTGGGGCCAGTCTGGAAATGTCGGGTTGGAGATGGGATAAAAAACCAATTCCAAACGATCCGACGGAAGCAACCGGAAAAATTATATTTGAAATTGAAGTTGATAAATACGGTACTGTGGTATCGATTAAAACTCTGGAAAAAACAGTGAGTCCATTGGTTGAGAAAATATATCGCGACGAGGTATTGAAAACCTCTTTTTCCAAAACTTCCGCCGGTGCTGCAGCCGCCGAAAGGTCTCTTGGCAAAATCACTTTCGTAATAAGAAGCAATTAGATCTCCATGAACTATCAGGAAACTTTGGCCTATCTATTTGAAAGGCTTCCAATGTTTCAGAGAATTGGGAAAAGTGCATTTAAAAAGGATTTGAGTAATACACTCAAACTTTGCGAGGCATTGGGAAATCCACAAAACAAATTCAAATCGATTCACATTGCCGGCACCAATGGAAAAGGATCAACTGCCCACTCACTGGCTTCTATATTGCAGGAAAGTTCTTATAAAACGGGTTTATATACTTCACCTCATTTGAAGTCCTTTACCGAAAGAATTAAAATCAACGGAGTAGAGGTCTCCGAGGATTATATTGTAGAATTTGTCCACCTTCACAATGAGCTCATAGAAGATATTCGTCCTTCTTTTTTTGAAATAACCGTTGCCATGGCCTTTGATTATTTTGCTAAAGAGAAAGTGGATATTGCCGTATTGGAAGTTGGAATGGGGGGGCGTTTTGATTCTACAAATGTTATTGATCCTATACTTTCCGTGATCACCTCTATCGATTTGGACCACATGGAATTTTTAGGCCCGGATATATCAAGTATTGCATTTGAAAAAGCGGGTATAATAAAAAATGAGCGTCCCGTAGTAATTTCGGAATGGCAGGAAGAATCAGCACCAATATTTATTGAAAAAGCAAAGCAATGTCAGTCCGAAATATATTTTGCCGAAGATGATGTTGAAATTGAATCTAAAGGTGATGGAAAATACCTGGTGAAATCAGAAATTTTTTATGATATAATAGACTTTGAACTCAAAGGGGATTATCAGATTCACAATTTACCCGGTATCATAAAAAGCGCGGAATTGCTGAATTTTTTAGGCTATGAAATAAAGACAAAATCGATTTGCATTGGTTTGGAAAAAGTCATCAGAAATACGGGTATTAAAGGCCGGTGGCAGATTTTATCCAAAGAGCCCTGGATTATTTGCGACACCGGACACAATGAGGAGGGAATGCGCTACATCCTAAACCAAATCAACAATTATAAATTCGATAAACTCATTGCAGTACTTGGATTTGTCAATGATAAAAACATAAATAAAATTCTGGATTTTTGGCCAAAAGACACACTATTCATTTTTTGCCAGGCAAATATTCCGAGAGCAATGAATACGGATGAAATAATTAAAATCGCAGAAGACAAAAACTTGTGTTTTTTAATTAAAAAGGATGTAAATAAGGCCATTGAACTCGCAGAGCAAAAAGCATCTATAAACGATTTTATTTTTGTCGGAGGAAGCACATTTGTGATTGCGGAAATAAAAGACTTGTAAGAATGGCAAGACAAAAGAAGAAGAAGTTTGCCGAAAATGAACTGCGACAAAATTTAATTCAACCCGGAAAAGCAGAATTCGGCAATTTGAAAGGAAAATGGGCTTCTAATTTTTTCAAGAATGATAAACCCATTGTTTTAGAGCTGGGTTGCGGAAGAGGTGAATATTCAGTGGGTCTGGCGCGTTTGTTTCCCAATAAAAATTTTGTTGGGGTTGATATCAAAGGCGATAGAATGTATAAGGGCAGTAAAGCAGCAGAAGAAGAAAACCTAGATAATGTTGCATTTCTACGAATAATGATTCAGGAAATTGATGATCATTTTGCCGAAAATGAAATTTCCGAAATATGGATTACCTTCCCCGATCCCAGGCCTAGAAATAGGGACATTAAACGGAGATTAACTTCAGAGCGTTATTTTAAAAAATATTATCATCTAATAAAAGATGGCGGAATATTTCACCTAAAGACCGATTCTAGGCCCTTATTTGATTTTTCATTAGAACTCATAGAAAAACTTCCAAAGGACAATTTACTTTATACCTATGACTTGTATAACTCTGATTTAAAAGATGAACACTTCGGTATAAAAACGCGATACGAGGAAAAATTTATGAAAGAAGGGTTTTCTATTAATTATTTAAGGTTTAATATTATCTCAAATAAGACCTAACATGTCCGATATAATTGAAGCACTTAAAAAACGCAATCCCGGAGAAACTGAATTTCACCAGGCGGCGGAAGAAGTTATTGACACCATAAAACCGGTTCTCGATAAAAACGAAAAATATCGCAAACACAAAATTTTAGAAAGAATGTTAGAGCCCGAACGGCTAATTTCATTCAGGATAGAATGGATCGATGATTCGGGTGAAATTCAGATTAACAAAGGCTACCGCGTTCAAATGAATAGTGCAGTAGGCCCTTATAAAGGAGGTTTGCGTTTCCATCCTTCAGTAAATCCAAGTATTCTTAAGTTCCTGGCTTTCGAACAGATCTTTAAAAATGCACTTACTTCCTTACCATTGGGAGGAGGGAAAGGTGGATCCGATTTTAATCCGAAAGGGAAATCAGAATTTGAAGTAATGCGTTTTTGTCAGGCATTCATGAAGGAACTGTATCGACATATTGGCCCCACTCTGGATATTCCCGCAGGAGATATAGGCGTAGGAGGCAGGGAAATTGGTTATTTATTTGGTGCTTACAAAAAGATTGTCAACGAATTTACCGGTGTTCTTACCGGAAAGGGGCCCGGATGGGGTGGTAGCTTGATCAGGACAGAAGCTACAGGTTATGGCCTGGTTTTCTTTGCTGAAAATATGTTGAATGAAAAGAATGACGATCTGAATGGAAAAGTATGTCTTGTATCGGGTTCCGGGAATGTGGCTCAATACACCATGGAGAAATTAATACATTGTGGAGCAAAGGTGGTCACGTTTTCAGATTCTTCCGGTTATATATATGATGATGAAGGTGTGAGTCAGGATAAATTGGAGTTCATTAAGGAATTAAAAAATGAAAAGAGAGGCAGAGTAGAGGAGTACGCCAAAAAATACAAAAACAGTCAGTTCACTGCAGTGAATAAAGATTCGGATTCTAATCCTTTATGGGATAACAAGGCTGATTGTGCTTTCCCCTGTGCCACGCAAAATGAAATCGGCACTAAGGATGCCAATAACATTGTAAAAAATGGCATTAAACTGCTTGCAGAGGGGGCTAACATGCCTTTGACTGCAGAAGCAATAGAGATCATTTTAGATAATAAGATAGCTTATGCCCCGGGGAAAGCGTCCAATGCAGGCGGAGTTGCGACTTCAGGCCTTGAAATGACCCAAAACCGATTGGGTATGTATTGGGAAGCTACAGAAGTAGAAACCAGATTAAAATTAATCATGAAGGGCATTCACAACAGTTGTCTGGAAGCTAGTAAAAAGTACGGAATGGAAGGAAATTATATGGCTGGTGCAAACATAGCAGGATTTACAAAAGTCGCGGATGCTATGCTGGCTCAGGGGATTGTTTAATTTAAAATAATAGGCAAGGTATATCCTGTCAGAATCTGAATATTAAAGGATCTGAATTCATCAACCTGGGCATTATTGGGAAAAATTATTCGCTCCCTACGCATATTTGTGATTCCACTTGCCATTCTCACTCCGACATTTAAGCCAAAGTCAAAATCATAATCCACCTGGAGTATAGCGGCTACATCCCAGGAATTATACAAATCTTTGTTTTCCCTGGAAGTGTCTTCTGATCTTATATGTCCGCTAATAATATTTGAAAATTGCAGACCGGCTTTTAACTGAAAAAAATCTTTGGATGGTTGTATTCCAATTAAAAAGGGAAAATCAGCATATGTGGTGATTAATTCTAACCTCGGAAATGTATCAAAGGCGGTTTGTATGGAACCCTTCGATGTTACCTGCATTCCTGTTTCAAAAAGAAAAATATCATTTGGCCTGAATTGAAAATACAAACCGGCTGCAGGCCCGCTTCTCATTAAATGTTGTATTGAAGGATAATTTAGTTTATAAGTTGAGAAAGAATAACCGAGTTTTGGGATCAGGCTAACTTCAAGCTGAGAAAAAGCTTTTTGAGAGGAAATGAACAAGAAGCATATAAGAAAAATATTTAGGACTCTTTTTTTCATCAATCTATTTCAAGATATTCAAGAATATCAGCGAGTTCATCAAAATCTTTAAACCCCGGTCTAATTTCATTGCCACCCTTTAACATAATACCTGCGGGTTTTAGTTCTTTCTCAATCCATTTAAGATTTTTCATAGTGATACCAAAGCCCAATATTAATTGAAATTTTCCTGCCAGGCTTAGTAAAAGCTTCTTTTGCGCTTCATCTATATTTTCAGTGTCTTCACTACTTTTTAAAAGGAGATAATCATAGTGATCTAAATGCTCAACCGAAGACTTCAAAGATTTAGAACTCTCAATGTTGAATTCAAATATTTTCGATTTTTCATCCTGAGGAAAAAGACCTGCTTCTTTGCTTAAATAAGAGTCAAAGTCCATTTTGAGTAAATCGGCATTCAAATTATAATTTCTAATCTCTAAAACGGTTTCAATTCCCTCTACCCATTGCAAAATTCCCTTTAGGTCATTCTCCGACAATATACTGCCCAGATCCTGACTTGAAAAACCCAACCATTTAACGCCCATTCCGGCACAATATCTTGCATCAGAAAGGTTATTAACTGAAGCTATGTACACAGGAATTCTTAAAGCCATAATTAGTATTAAAATTCAAAGCTCATAGTAATTGTTTAGAAAACCTACAGAAAGGTATTTATAAGTTAAATTTGTAAACAAATTGGATTTGTTGAAATACCTGATATATACATTCATTTTAATCATTTTTTTATCCTGCAATAATGATGATGATAAAATTGTACCGGAAGCAGGATACAACTATTTTCCACTTCAATTAAATTTATACCGGGATTATAAAATAAACAATACAAAATATTTTCTAAGGCCGGATTCCACACTGAATAAGGTGGTGCCTGACTCAACGGTAAAAGAGTATTATTTACGCGAAATCATCGCCTCTAAATTTTTGGATTTTGAAGGTGATTCTGCTTTGCGAATTGAAATTTACACAAAAGCTCAGCTTTTAGATGAATGGCCGAATCAACCTGATTCCATTGCCATCGCTAAAATAAAAAATGATGAATTGATTTATGAAATCAACAACCGCACTTTGATCAAACTTATTTTTCCGGTAAAAAATGGACTTAGTTGGAATGCGAACAAATTTAACAGTTTGGGTGAAGAGATTTACTCAATAAATAATCTTGGTGCCTCGATTCAACTGACTGATACAATTTTAAGTCCGGCATTAAGCATAATTCAAAGTGATATCGAAAACTTAGTTGAAGTTGATAAACGAACCGAAGAATATGTTTTAAACGTTGGATTAGCAAGGAAAAATACCCGAATATTGCAATATCGGCAGTCCAATGGAATGGTATTAACCGGAGAAATTGAAAAGGGTACTATTTTTAGTCAGGAATTAATAAAAAATGGTAAAATTTAAAGCGCTTGGAATCCTTTCACTAATTGTACTTCTGTCAATTGGTAATTCACTTTTAGCCCAGAAGAAATACGTCGTATATTTTAAGGACAAGGCCAATACCTCCTATGATTTGTCAAATCCACTCAGCATGATTTCCCAAAGAGCACTGGACAGAAGAACTAGACAAGGCATTTCTATGGATTCATCTGATATTCCTGTCAATGTAAATTATGTTTCGCAGGTTGAGAGCACCGGTGCGCTGGTCATCCGACAATCAAAATGGTTCAATGCGGTGGTTGTGGATTGCGACTCGATCACTCTTAATCAAATTCTGACATTGCCATTTGTGAAAAATGATCAGAGAATATTTAAAGTAAAACAACCGGATCGCGAATTTGAAGAATGGGAGATTGACAGAAAATATACCTCAAATGCCAAAACTCAATTTGACTATGGGGCCGCTGCGAATCAGATTACAATGCTGGGAGCAGATGTGATGCACAATGAGGGTTTCGACGGCACAGGAATGTGGATAGGTGTATTTGATTCTGGTTTTAGAAATGCCGACAGCATTGCAGCATTTGATCATTTGCATCAAAGTAATCGAATTTTAGGGACTTTTGATATAGTTGAAGGAGATCAAAATGTCTACGATGAACACAGCCATGGAACAAGTGTACTTTCATGCATGGCGGCTTTCTCTTCGGGCGAAATAATCGGAACCGCTTTTGGCGCCTCTTATTTTTTATTCAGAACTGAAGATGTGTTTTCCGAGACACAACTTGAAGAATTTAACTGGTTGGTAGCTGCTGAACAAGCAGATAGTCTGGGGCTTGACCTAATCAATACCTCTTTGGGCTATTCTACTATGGATAACTCTCAATTCAGCCATAGCTATGCGGACATGGACGGAAACACCACCATAATCTCAAGAGCTGCTGAATTTGCAGCCAAAAAAGGCATTCTTTGTATCAATAGTGCCGGGAATGAAGGCAATGGATCTTGGTATTATATTACTGCCCCGGCCGATGCCGATTCAATTATTACTGTAGGAGCTGTGGGCGCAGACAGCACTTTAGCTGCATTTAGCAGCAGAGGGCCAACAGCGGACGGAAGAATTAAACCCGATGTTATGGCCCAGGGTTTGTCCACGGCGGTGATAAGTTCTAGTACCGGAAATGTTGTAAACGGTTCCGGAACTTCATTTTCCGGGCCATTGATTGCCGGTTTTGCTGCCTCGCTTTGGTCTGCTTACCCAAATAAAACAAACATAGAGATGATTGAACTTATTAGAATGTCTGCAGATAGATATGCAAATCCTAACAACGATTATGGTTATGGAATACCCAACTATTCAAAAGCTAAATTTTTAAGTTCGCTTAATGACTTAAGCGATTCAAATGCTGATTTTAAGTTTTTCCCAAATCCTTTTTCTTATAATTCAAACTTGACTTTACAGGTAAGTGCGAAAATTATAGGTAAACAAGTAAAGATTGAAGTGTATAATACAATAGCATCTCTGTTAAAGAACATAGAAATCAAATCAGCCGATTATATAAATACTATTGATTTGTCTGAAAAATTTATGAATTCTAATATCCTGTATTTACGTGTCAGCACGGATGAAGAATCAAATGTATTTAGAATTGTAAAAGCCCAATAATATGGCCAATACCTTAATTGCTCCTTCTTTACTTGCAGCCGATTTTGCCAATATTGAGAAAGAAGTCAATATGTTAAATCAAAGCGAAGCCGATTTTATTCATCTCGATGTTATGGACGGAGTTTTTGTACCAAATATTTCATTTGGATTACCTGTCATTTCTGCAGTAAAAAAACATGCAAAAAAGGCTTTGGATGTTCATTTGATGATCGTTGAGCCCGATAAATACATTGCAGATTTCAAAAAGGCAGGTGCAGATTGGATCAGTGTTCACTATGAAGCTTGTCCCCATTTGCATCGCAGTATTCAAAATATTAAAAGCCATAATTGTAAAGCAGGTGTCGTTTTAAACCCGCACACGCCGGTGGAATTGCTCGACAATATATTGCCTGAGCTTGATTATGTTCTTTTAATGTCTGTAAACCCTGGATTTGGCGGCCAAAAATTTATTCCTCATGTTATTGAGAAAGTAAGGAAACTAAGAACTATGTGCGATGATAAAAATCCGGCCTGTCATATTGAAGTGGATGGAGGTGTAAACGCCGTGAATGCAGTTGAACTAGTAAAAGCCGGGGCAGATATGTTGGTTGCCGGTAGTTTTGTATTCAATTCTGAAAATCCCACAAAAGTAATTTCCGATTTGAAAAATATCAGTGCCGATTCTTACGTTGCCTGATCACAATCATTGATGATCCCAATTCGGTTTTCTCTTTTACTATTATTGATTTTTTTAGCATTCGCTGCTAATTCTCAGGATCTGGCCAGAGTATATGGTGTGGTTAAAGACGAAACGGGAATACCCGTAGAGTTTGCCAATGTAATAAGCAATTCCGATCAGAAATTATCTATTACCAATTCCAAAGGGGAGTTTTCTTTAATTACTACAGCTGGAATTGATAAAATATTTACGGTAAAATTTGTCGGTTTTAAGTCTCAGACTTTCATACTTAATCTCAATGCCGGAGAAGAAAAGTATAGGGAAATATATTTAGAAGAAGAAACCAAACTTTTGGAAGATGTAGAAATCAAAGGTGATCGTTCTGAAGCGGAAAAAGAACAGGTCAGTGTGATAGCAATAGACCCGAAATTGCCCAAAATTCTACCTAGTGTTAGTCAGGATTTCAATAAAATTATTGCCACCTTGCCCGGTGTAATCGCTCAAAATGAATTGTCGAGCGAATATGCGGTTAGGGGAGGAAACTTTGACGAAAATTTGGTTTACGTCAATGATATATTGGTTTACCGACCATTTTTAACCCGATCCGGCCAACAGGAGGGATTAAGTTTTGTCAATTCAGATCTCACTTCCAGTGCAGAATTTTCAGCCGGAGGTTGGCAGCCACGTTATGGTGACAAATTAAGTTCAGTTTTAAATGTTACCTATAAAGAGCCAGAGGCATTTGGCGGATCAATTTCTGTAGGCTTATTGGGAGGTTCATTTCACCTGGAAGGAAGTTCTCCAAATAAAAGACTTTCACATATTACAGGAATACGTCATAAAAGGACTGAATTTTTATTAAATACACTTGAAACGGAAGGGGAATATTTACCGCGTTTTACCGATCTGCAATCCTATATAAGTTATGATTTGAGTAAAGTTCAGGGAGAGGGTAAAACAAAATTGGGTTTCCTCAATGCCTATAGCAGAAACCGTTACAATGTAATCCCGGCAGCAAGAGAAAGCACTTTTGGTACCGTTCAGGAAGTGATCAGGTTATTCGTGGCGTTTGATGGACAGGAAGAAATGGAATACGATACATACCAGGGGGGACTCAGTTTGAAACACAAATTCTCAGAAAAATTTAAAAGTACGGTAACACAATCTTTGACCATTACCAGGGAAAGAGAAAATCAGGACTTGGAGGCAGGTTACCGGCTTTGTGATGTAGGGACAAATCTTGCGGACACCAGTTTTGACAAATGCATTTCCGAAAGGGGTATAGGTACGATATATAATTATGGCAGAAACAGTCTTTCAGCAAGTATTTTAAATACTATAAATAGAAATGAAATTAAGTTGAATGAAAAAAACGAATTGGAATTCGGATTACAATACGGGACTGAAATAATAGAAGATCAGCTCAATGAATGGTCTTTTATTGACTCTTCGGACTATGTCAATATCACTGAAAATAGAAAAAGCAGTATTGATCTAAACTCACATCGTTTTGAAGGATATGTACAGCATGAAATTCAACCCGATTCCGCAATTAAAATTACCTATGGTCTGCGCTTCAAT
The DNA here is from genome assembly GCA_014323545.1 of Hyphobacterium sp. CCMP332. Taxonomy (NCBI): domain Bacteria; kingdom Pseudomonadati; phylum Pseudomonadota; class Alphaproteobacteria; order Maricaulales; family Maricaulaceae; genus Hyphobacterium; species Hyphobacterium sp. CCMP332. Next base: position 836,963 of record CP058647.1, on the reverse strand, counting down.
TATTGGAATTTAAATGATCAGTTATTGGTATCGCCTCGGATACAGGTCTATTATCATCCAAAATGGAATAAAGATTTTACCTTCAAAGGTGCCCTGGGGGTATATCAACAACCTCCATTTTACAGAGAATTGAGAAATTTTGATGGAAGCGTGAATAAAGATGTGCTGGCGCAAAGATCATATCACGCCATTATAGGTAGTGATTATCGCTTTAAAATTTGGCATAGGGATTTTAAATTGACAACTGAAGGCTATCTCAAATACCTGGACAAAGTCATTCCATACGATATAGATAATGTCAGAATTCGTTATTATCCTAAGGTAAATGCGGAAGCCTATAATATTGGTTTAGATGTTAGAATTGGTGGAGAGTTCATAAAAGGAGCAGAATCCTGGTTTAGTTTGGGAATACTTTCTTCACGCGAAAATCTCGAGGGCGATGATAATGGTTTTATACGACGGCCAACGGATCAAAGGTTAAATCTGGGCATATTTTTTCAAGATCATTTACCAAAAAATCCGAGTATCCGTGTTTATATTAATTTGGTTTACGGCACAGGTCTTCCGTTTGGACCTCCGAGGAGACCGGAATTCAGAGCTCAGCTTAGTGCGCCATCTTACAGAAGGGCCGACGTAGGCTTTACAAAAATTTTAACCATAGGAGGTAAAGGTATTCGCGATGGAGGTTTTAAATCGATAAAACTGGCTGCCGAGGTTTTAAATATTATCGCAGCCAATAATACCATTTCCTATATCTGGATTCAGGATGTTACTGGAAATACTTATGCCATACCTAACACGCTTTCCCAACGATTTTTGAACTTCAGAGCAATCGCTGAATTCTAAATTTTATTTTTTGGTATAGTTATTGGTTTATGTTTTTCAAATCATAATTTTGGTTGTAAATAATCACAAAATGAAAAATTTAAGAATAATTCTAATCGCCATTGCTTTTTTAACTATTGGAACCGCTTGTAAACGCAGCGTTACAAGAGTAAGTCCCGATCAGCAAATTGACCTTAGCGGTCGCTGGAATGATACTGACTCAAGGCTTGTTTCCGAAGAAATGATCAGAGATGTATTGTCAAGGCCCTGGCTAGAGGATTTCCGTCAGGCAACAGGGGAAAAGCCCGTTGTTATTGTGGGGATGATGTCCAACAAGACTTCTGAGCACATTGAAACGGAAACATTTATCAAAAACATAGAAAGAGAATTTATTAATTCCGGTCGTGTTAGGGTTGTTCAGAATTCTGTATTCAGAGAAAAAATGAGAGAGGAAAGAGCTGATCAAAATGAATTCTCAAGTCCTGAAACGGCTAAAAAATGGGGTAAGGAATTAGGTGCTGATTTTATGCTTTTTGGCGTGTTGACATCAATCACCGATTCTTACAACAAGGAAAAGGTTGTCTTTTATAAAACCAATCTTGAACTGGCGAATCTGGAAACCAATGAAAAGGTCTGGATTGGTGATAAGGAGATTAAGAAATACATAAAAAATTAAGCATATACTTCTTTGAGAGCATTTAAAATTGCATCTGCATACCTGCTCCTGGTAGTGTTGCTGGGAGCTTGTATGACTTATTATCAAAGATACAGGGAGTTTAACCAAAGTTTTGAAAATGGCAACCTGGAACAAGCCAAAAAATTGCTGGTGGCTGATGATAAGGGAGAAAACAGAAAGAGTAGATTTCTGTATTTCACAAATTTAGGTGTGGTTAATTCTATGCTTTCAAATTATGAAGAAAGCAATGCCTGGTTTGAAAAAGCCTATATTTTTGGAGAAGATTACCGCAAAAATTACCTGAATTATGCGGCTTCTTTTCTTACCAACCCCAAAATGACCGTTTATCCCGGTGAAGACCATGAACATCTTTTGGTTCCCTATTACAAAGCCATAAACTATCTAAAGCAGGGGAATTTTGAAGCTGCCCTTGTAGAGGCCAGAAGAATGGATATTCGGCTAAATCAATTTAGTGATAAATATAAAAGTGATAATAAATTTCAGGAGGATGCATTTATAGACCTTTTGATTGGCCTCATCTACGATGCTTCAAAAGATTATAATAACGCATTTATAGCCTATAGAAATGCTTATAATACGTATGAAAATGAGTACAAGACGCGATTTGGTCTGTCTGCTCCTGACCAGTTGAAAAAAGATTTATTAAGGACGGCCAAATTATCAGGATTTTATACCGAAGTAGAACAATACGAAAGAGAATTTAAAATGAAAACTCCCGATCCATTGGCTTCCAATGAAGGCAGGGTTTTGTTTATTTGGCATAATGGCCTTGGTCCGGTGAAGGATGAATGGGCAATTAATTTTGTAATTATCAAAGGAGCCGGTGGAGTTGTAAATTTTCAAAATGAGGAGCTTGGCTTAAATTTTAATTTTGTAATGAGCAGCGACGATAAATCCTCACTGGGAGATTTGAGAACCTTAAGAGTGGTGTTTCCAAAATATGTCGAGCGGGAATTGTTGTTTACTGATGCTTCTGTCCAATGGGAAGGGGGTAGCTCCAGGTTATTTAAAGCAGAACCTGTGAATGATATAGCAAGACAATTGTTAAAACAGAGAATGCTCAAGGAAATGGGAGAAAGCTTATTGCGGGTTGCCATTAAAAAAGCTGCGGAACAAGCCATACGTCAACAAAGTGAAGGAGCCGCCGTTGCTGCAAGTATTATTAATATGGCAACCGAACAAGCCGATACCAGAAACTGGCAAACTTTACCACACAGCATCTATTATACCTGGTTGGAGGGAGAAGAAGGCAAAAAGGACTTAAATTTAAAATTGCTTTCCTCCAGATTTAGCAGTTATAATTCTCAAAAAAATATTTCTGTAGAATTTGAAAAGGGCAGAACCAAAGTCTTAACCTATCATTCTCTTGACGTATCCCCGAGATACAATCCTGTTATGGATTCTTACTGAATGAAAACACTGAGAATTTTCATATTACTTCTTATTATCATTTCCATTTCGGGAGCAATGGAATCCTGTAAACCGAGATATGGCAGCAGGTCGCTTGAAAAACGGAAAAGAAAACTCAAAAGAAAATATAAAAGAAGCGGAATTAACGATTGTCCTGTATTTGATTGCAGGAATTATTCTGAAATAGAAACCAGTATTTCTTCCTAAGCGGGTATTTCCCTATTGGCGATTTGATTTATCGATCTTATTCTGAAATAAATTTGCTCTGTTATGGAGTGAAGCCTTGAGAAATAAACATTCAATTTGGCTTTGTGCTTTTTCTTAAGTTTTGATTCAAGATGATCATCTTTGATCCTTTTAAAGGTATCCTCCAGATAAGCCAGCTCCTGCTTTTTTTCCAATTCACCCTTTTGAAAATTGTTTTGGAGTAATTTATTAAAGTCACCTAATGAATTAAATATATGTTTCAGTAATTCGTCCAATTGGTTTTTATGTTTTTCCTTTAGTTTCAAACCATTATTTCTATTTAATTCAATTTCTTTGGCCATGTATTCCAATAGGTCGGCAAAATCTTCAAGCTCACTGCTTATTTCCATGTATTGATATATTCTAAGTGAATTATATCTACTGGTTTCTTTTTCAGATAGTTCTATTAAATAATTACTAATGTTTAAGTCAAATTCATTGGTTATATCGGCATAAGCTTTTATACTTTTTCTTAATTCCCTATTTCCGTTATCATCATTATCGCTATTTGCAATATAGGACCTTAAGTTTTGAAATGATTTTTCAACATTATTGACAAACTCGACAAGTTCGAATTTTACATTACTCATGGCCTTATTGATGTCTTTTAAATCACCGGCATTGAGATATAATGGAAGACTGAGATCATCAAAATGTTTTTTATCCTTGACCAACCTCGTCACCGTAGAAGCAATGAAGTGACTAAACCAGATCAGAATAAAAACATTTAAAATGTTAAACACTGTATGAAAAATGCTCAAACCAATGGGGACGCTGCTTGCAGTTTCCATTGGTGAACCAAAATTATTTTTTTCCATATACCAGTTAATGGCCGTAATAAAGAAAGGCATTAAAAATACCATCCAAATCACTCCGAATACATTGAAAATGAAATGTGCTCTGGCTGCTCTTTTGGCATTCGTATTGGCCACTAGTGCTGCCAGGTTTGCTGTAATTGTAGTACCTATGTTTTCACCCAAAACCATAGAGGCGGCAAGAGGAAATGGAATCCATCCCTGATTGGTCATTACCAATGTCAGCGCCATAGCAGCACTTGAGGATTGCACTACAATAGTTAATATGGTTCCTATAAATACGAATAATACTGTGGTTAATAATTTTCCAAAATAGCTTTTGTCCTCATAAGAGAACCCCTTTAAAAACTCCAATGCTTGTGGGTTATTCTGAAGATCGGGAACTGAGTCTTTTAAAGCCTCCAAACCCATGAAAAGAAGTGCAAAACCAATTAAAGTTTCAGCGAGATTTTTAAAATTATTGTTTTTTGAAAAGAGAAGTGGGAAACTGATTCCAATTATAATTAGACTGAAATCCGCAATTTTAACCTTAAATCCAAAAATAGAAATTAGCCAGGCGGTTATGGTTGTTCCAATATTGGCGCCCATGATAACACCTATGGATTCAATTAAAGATAAGAGGCCTGCGTTTACGAAACTCACCACCATCACTGTAGTCGCCGATGAGCTTTGAATTAGACAGGTGATTAAAAAGCCAGTAATTACCCCAAAAAACCGATTGGACGTCATGGTGGCCAAAATCTGTCGGAGTTTGGTTCCGGCTACTTTTTGGACACCGTCACTCATGATTTTCATGCCATAGATGAAAAACCCAAGAGCCCCTATTAAAGTAAGTAAGTCAAGTAACCCGTAATTCATTGTTGAGTTACTTTAAAGAAAAAGCATTTTCATTTTTATGATTAGCGCTGCGCTGTGAAGGTAAAGATGAAGGTTTAATTCAGCAAGAAGTAAGAATTCAATATTAAGAATTTGTTAAGAAATTGAATTTTAGATGATTTGTCTGTATCAGATTTTTTCTCCTGCCTTCAGTTGATCTTCGATTGACACTCCTTCAATAACTTCAATATTGATTCCATCGGAGAGCCCCACTTTTACAGCCTGTTCTTTGAATTCCTGCTCACTCGTCTGTATTTCAACATAGGTTTTCCCATCTTTAAATGAGAGTATTCGCTCTGGAACTACAAGCACACTGTCTCTTTTATCGAGTACAATATCGGCATTGGCGCTGTATCCGGCGCGTAAAAATTTTCCTTCTTCCAATTTTACAGCGGCGCGTATTTCAAATTGAATTGCACCTTCTTCTTCTACACCCTTTGGAGAAATGTATTCGAGTTTGGCTTTAAAGCTCTCACTTTCAAGAGCTCCAATTTTTAAAATGAGATCCATTCCCTCTTTAATTTTACCAACTTCGGTTTCATCCACATTTCCTTCAAATATCATTTCGCTCATATTTGCTATAAAAGCGATGGTGGTACCGTCATTAAATGTATTTGTTTCAATCACAAAGTTTCCCTCTTTCACAGGGACATCTAAAACCATTCCTTCCACTGTGGATTTGACGAGATTAGAAACATTGCCTGATTTTTTAGCCGCACCTTCCTTGATGAGATCAAGGTTGTTTTCCGCAGCTTCTACCTGCTGTTTTCTTAAATTATAATCGAGCAGGAATTGATTATAATCAAATTCTGAAATCACTTTTTGTTCAAAAAGATCCTGCTGCCTTTTCAGTTCTTTTTCAGAATTTTTAAAATTGATTATGGCTGTTTTTAAATTGGCTTCGGCATTATTTAGTGCAACGACATTGGGAATAATTTTTATTCGTGCAATTATTTGGCCGGTTCTAACCTGTTCACCTGCTTCTACAAACAATTTATCAACAACCCCGGAAACCTGTGATTTAATTTCAATTTCCTTTCGCGGAATTATTGAGCCTGTTGCAACAGTTTTTTTGACTACATCACTAAAAAATGGTTTTTGAATTTCATACACAACCGGCTTTTCTTCTGATTTTTGGTAGAGATAATAGCCTCCCCCTATAAAACTTCCAAAAAGTAAAACAACGACTATAATTATTAGAAAGGTTCTCATTTTATTCTGTTCTTAATGCTTCTATTGGGTCAACAGCTGCCGCTTTTCTAGCCGGAATTAATCCAGCTAAAGCGCCTCCAAGTACTAATACAAAAAGTGCTATTAATGCTACCTGAAGATCGATTTCGGGATGGGCAAACATTCCTGTTTCCTGGCCTTCAATTAATTTATTAATGCCTTCAACCAGGATAGTGCCTAAAAGCAAACCACCATATCCTGCAATTAAAGTTATAAAGATTGATTCCTGAATTATTAATGCTATTATAGACCAGGGAGTAGCTCCCAAAGATTTGCGAATACCAATTTCCTTGGTTCGCTCTTTGACTATAATTAGCATGATATTGCTGACTCCAATAACACCGGCCAACAATGTTCCAATTCCTACAATCCATATAAATGTGTTTATACCTGTGAAAAGCGCTTGAATTTCTGCAAACTCTTCCTCTGCATTATAGGAACCAATACCTCTTTTATCTTCGGGGTGAACAGAGTGCCGCTCTTTTAAAATGGCTGCCGCATCTTCTTCGAGCTTTTCAGATGAATAGCCTTCTTTTGGAATCATGGCATACCAGCCTACAATGTCGCCATAGTTGAACACATTTTGAAATGTGGTAAATGGAATATAAATGCTTTGTTGATCTCGATCCTGCTCATCGCCTTCCGCACGAGATTTATGTGTACCTATTATTTTAAAATAAATACCATTAATTTTTAAGAAATCTCCAACGGGATCTTCATCTTCTTCAAATAGAATGTTTTGTACTCCTTTTCCTATTACACAAACTTTTCTCTTATAATCAATGTCCAATGGATTGATAAAACGGCCTTCCGGCATGACCATATATTTAATCCTTAAAAAGTCAGGAAAATCGCCATAAACACTAAAAGCTCCTGCTTTATTTTTACGGGTTACATTATTGGCATCTCTATAACCTCCCAATTGATTTCTTGGACTAATAACTTCTGCATAATTGATATTGTCACGAAGAAATTCGGTATCGGAATTATTAAAATTGAAATACCTTCCCGGTTTGAAACCTTTGTAGGGCATGGTGGTTCTTTGACTCCACATATAAACAGAATTAGTTGCACCGTTTACAAAGTCCTTGTTTACCCCATTTCTCAATCCACTACCACCCCCCAGCAATAATAATAGCATAAATATGCCCCAAAAAACGCCAAACATAGTAAGGAATGTCCGAAGTTTATTTTTTCGGATCGTCATCCATATTTCCTGCCATTTGTCGAAATCAAACATATTATTCGTCTCTTAATGCTTCAATTGGTTGAATTTTTGCAGCCTTTCTGGCAGGGAAATAGCCGGCCAGTGCTCCGGCAAATACCAGTATTCCTGTGGCCGTCAATGCCGTGCCCAATTCTATTTCTGGATTTTTAAAATAAGGCACATCAGCCCCAAAATTTTCCAGTGCAAAATTTACTAATTCAATAAGTGATACGCCAAATAATAATCCAAAATATCCTGAGATCAGGGTTATCACAATTGATTCCTGTATTATCAAAGAAATTATTGAAAAAGGAGTGGCACCCAAGGCTTTCCTAATTCCAATTTCTCTTGTTCTGTCTTTTACGATTATAAGCATGATATTACTTACACCGACAACACCGGCCACAATGGTTCCCATTCCAACAATCCATATAAAAATATTTATGCCTCCAAATAAATCTTTAAATCTCTGAAAGTTTTCAAGATTATTCCACATATGAATTGCGCGTTCATCTTCAGGAGAAAATTTATGCCTCTCAATCAATAATTCTTTAGCCTGATCACCCATCGCCACGCTTTCATTTACACTTGCATCGCCAACTGTGAACATCATCATGTGAACCCTGTTTGAACCATTATAGGCCATTTGAGTTGTGGAAATTGGAATAATTATTACCTGTTGTTCACGTTCACTTCCTTCGTCTCTGAATGTTCCTACTACTTTATAAAGAATGCCGGAAATATCAATCCATTTTCCCAATGGATCTTCACCATTTTCAAAAAGAGAATTAACCACCTCCTGACCTATAACTGCCACTTTCCTTTTTTGCTCAATATCCAAATCGTTAATGTAACGACCGGAAGTTAAAATTGTGTTTTCGAGATACAAATGAGCAGGGTGTACCCCCCTGATCTGAAATGAGGAATACTTTTTTTCATATCGCACCGTGTAATCTCCCCAAAGGAAATATCTGGCGGTTATGTGTTCCAAGCCATCGACTTTGTTTTTGAGATTGTTATAATCTTCATTGGTAAACTGAATTCTTCTACCGGGTTGCATGCCCTTATAAGGAATACTTGTTTGTCCTGACCTGATCCAAATGGAATTAATCGCATCGTCCTTGAACATTTCTTTTACACCGTTTAAGATTCCGGAGCCGGCACCCAAAAGCAATATCAACATAAATATTCCCCAGGATACACTGAATGCTGTCAGAAAGGTCCTAAGCTTATTCTGCCTGATTGTATTAAAAATTTCTTCCCACTTATCCAGATCGAACATATCAGTTGTCGTTAACTACTATTCCGTCTTTGAGTCTTATAATTCTATCCGTCATTTCTGCAATGTCATTTTCATGGGTCACTATAACCACGGTCATACCTTCCTGATTTACATCTTTAAAAAGCTGCATGACTTCCGATGATGTTTTTGAGTCAAGGGCACCTGTGGGTTCATCCGCCAATATTAACTTTGGGGATGTGATCAGAGACCTCGCAATGGCCACTCTTTGTTTTTGGCCTCCTGAAAGCTCACTGGGCATATGATCCCACCAATCGGTAAGGCCCACTTTCTCTAAATATTCCATGGCCTTTGCGTTTCGTTTTCTACGGCTTATTTTTTGATAATAGAGCGGGAGTGCTACATTTTCCAATGCATTTTTAAACGAAAGAAGATTGAATGACTGAAATACAAAACCAATAAATTTGTTTCTGTATTGCGCGGCAATTTTTTCATTCAACTTGTAAATGCTTTTACCAGCAAGATTATAGGTTCCCGAATCGTATTGATCAAGAATTCCGATTATGTTTAATAAGGTGGATTTTCCGGATCCGGAACTTCCCATAATACTGACCATCTCACCTTCTTTGATAGTCAATTCAATGTTTTTTAATACATGAAGCGACTTAGTTCCGGTTTGATAAGATTTATTTATCTTATTTAAGTCAATTATACTTTCTGCCATGGCCTCCAATCTTCGCAAATCAAAGCCAAATTTACACATTTAAACAGGAGTTCCATTTTAATATAAGATTGATATTATATAAACGGTCAAAAAAAAATATTAACAGAAAATTATAAGCCCCTGTGATGTCTGCGTTTTCATAACTTAGCGCATTCAAAAATAAAAGCATGAAGAAAAAATATCTATTCCTTGTATTTACGCTCATTTATTCAATAACGCTTTCATTTTCTCAAAAGACCACACCCTCAGCAGGAGAATTATTACTTAATCTGAAAAAACTAAATACACTTGGTTCGGTGCTTTATATCGCTGCACATCCCGATGATGAAAACACTAGAATGATCTCCTATTTTGCCAATGAAGCCTGTATGCGGACAGCCTACTTGTCACTCACCAGGGGAGACGGGGGACAAAATCTCATTGGTCCCGAAAAAGCTGAAAAAATGGGTTTGATTAGAACACAGGAATTATTGGAAGCCAGAAAAAAAGACGGAGGCATTCAGTTTTTCAGCAGAGCGAATGATTTTGGCTATTCCAAACATCCGGATGAAACCTTAAAAATATGGGGTAAGGATGAAGTACTGTCCGATGTGGTTTGGATAATCAGGAAATTTCGTCCAGATGTAATTATTACCAGATTTTCACCAAATAGTGCAGGCCAAACGCATGGCCATCATACCTCATCGGCAATGCTGGCTTTGGAAGCGTTTTCTATGTCGGGTGATAAGAATGCCTTCCCTGAGCAATTGGATCATGTGGACGAATGGCAGGCAGCAAGAATATATTGGAATACATCATGGTGGTTTTACGGCAGAAGGGATTTTGATAAAACCGGCCTCACTATGGTAGATGTTGGTGAATTCAATGCTCTATTAGGGAAAAATTATGGTGAAATTGCAGGTTCGAGTAGATCTATGCACAAATCTCAAGGATTTGGCGCCTCCGAATCCAAAGGAAGTATTGAAGAGTATCTGGACCCAATTGACGACAAAGAAGCGCCTGAAAATGTACTCAAAGGCATAAATACAAATTGGTCGAGAGTAGAAAAAGGTGAAAAGGTAAGTGAACATATACAATTGGCAATCGAGCAATTTGACCCTGAAAACCCGGCTGCAATTGTCCGACATTTAATAAATGCGAGAAAGGCATTGGCCTATTTAAAAGAAGATTTTTGGAGAGAAATTAAATACGAACAAATCAATGAACTTATTCTGGATTGTATGGGATTTACTGTCGAAGCGCTTTGTGACGATTATGTCTTTGCACCGGGAGATTCGGTATCCTTTAATCTTGAAGCTATTAACCGTTCACAAGAAGATTTGGTGATTTCAAATATTTCGCTTTTGAACAATGGCTATTCAGAGAATTTGAATTTAGCCTTGAAATACAATCAATTGGAACAAAAACAATTGAATTTTAAGATTCCAACTGACGCAGAGATTTCAAACCCTTATTGGTTAAAGCAGGATCATGAATACGGTTTGTATAATGTAGAAGATCTGCGATTGATTGGCTTACCCGAAACTCCGCCTTTTATGCAATTGAAAGTAGTCTTAAAAATGGGCGATACAGAACTAGAAAAAATAATTCCTTTCAACTACCGCTGGGTGGATAGAGTCAAAGGAGAATTGTATCGTGATATGGTGATAGCCCCTCCTGTAAGCATCAATTTTCTTGAGAAAACACTGGTATTTAATAAAGGAGCTAAGAAAAACCTGAAAGTTTCAATAAAAGCCTTTAAGGATAATGTTGAGGCCAAAGTAAAATTTGAAATTCCAGAAGGATGGACTGTAAATCCCAAAGAAATAAATCTATCCTTCCCTGAAAAAGGCAATACCCGTATAGTGGATCTGGAAATTAGTCCGGGTAATTCATCCATTAACGGAACGATTAAAGCATTCGTCGAAATAGGGGGGCGTTCTTATGAAAGAAGTTTTGAAGAAATCGACTACGATCACATCAAGCATATCAATTATTTTCCTAAGGCAAAAATGCCTTTGGTTAGCATAGACCTTCAAAGAAAAGGGGATTTGCTGGCCTATATTAAAGGAGCCGGTGATGATGTCCCCGAAGCACTTATGCAAATGGGTTACCAAATAGAATTTCTAGATGAAAATGCCGTAATACAAAGTGATTTAAGCAAGTACGATGCGATTATTCTTGGTGTAAGGGCATTCAATACTCAAACATGGTTATACGAAGCCCATGAAACTTTAATGAGATATGTTTATGAAGGTGGTAATTTAATTCTTCAATACAACACAAGCCGGGGGCTTAATTTTGAAAAGATGGGGCCATATAAATTTGAGTTGGGAAGAGACAGAGTTACCGTAGAGGAAGCTAAAATTAATATCAAAGTTCAGGATCACCCGATTTTAAACACACCCAACAAAATTGATGACAAGGATTTTGAAAACTGGGTGCAGGAAAGAGGTTTATATTTCGCATCTTCCTGGGATGAAAATTATGTTGCACCATTCGAATCGATGGATCCCGGAGAGGAACCAACAAAGGGAATGCTAATAACTGCGAAGTATGGCAAAGGTTATTTTACATACACAGGAATATCTTTCTTCAGGCAATTACCAGCCGGGGTTCCGGGAGCTTATCGTTTATTTGCCAATTTAATTTCCCTCGGCAAATGAAAAATCAAACCGAAACACCGGCTGAACAGGCACCATTCTTTAAGACCTGGGAAAGACTTTACATTTTTGTAATGGCCTTTTTTATTTCATTGGTGGGTCTCTTCTACCTTTTAAGCAGCTATTATAAATGAACTGGCTCGACTGGCTCACCATGCTCGGAACTTTGCTTTTCATCGCCATTTACGGCACATGGAAAACAAGGAAAAATAAAAACATAAAATCCTATTTGCAGGGTGATAAGGATATGAAATGGGTGACCATTGGATTATCTGTAATGGCAACACAGGCAAGCGCAATTACTTTTATTTCAACCCCAGGACAAGCTTTTGAAAGTGGAATGGGCTTTGTGCAAAATTATTTTGGTTTACCACTGGCGTTAATTATTGTTTCCGCTGTATTTATTCCTATTTATTATAAATTAAATGTATTTACTGCCTATGAATTTTTAGAGTCCCGCTTTGATTTAAAAACAAGGCTTCTCGCAGCTTTTTTATTTCTATTTCAACGAGGATTGGCCGCGGGCATCACCATTTATGCCCCTGCAATAATTTTAAGTACTACGCTGGGTTGGAATCTTTCTGTTACCATTGTATTGGTCGGTTTGGTCGTAGTTATTTACACAGTTTCTGGAGGTACAAAAGCTGTCAGCTTGACTCAAAAATGGCAAATGGGAGTAATCATGCTAGGAATGTTTATCGCATTTTTCATAATAATAAATAGCTTGCCCGATTATATCGGATTCTTAGATGCGGTAGATATAGCCGGCAGAATGGGTAAACTGGATGCGGTAAACTTTTCATTTGACCCTACTGAGCGATACACTTTTTGGTCTGGTATTACGGGCGGATTGTTTCTTGCTTTATCCTATTTTGGAACAGATCAATCTCAGGTGCAAAGATACCTCGGCGGAAAATCGGTCACAGAAAGCCGTATGGGTTTGATGTTTAATGCGGTATTAAAAATACCCATGCAGTTTTTTATCCTTTTCGTAGGGGTAATGGTGTTTGTTTTTTATCAGTTTGAAAGTCATGAAGTGCTATTTGACAAAACCAATCTTGAAAATTTAAGACAGAGCAAATATTCCGAGGAAATTTCATTTCATGAAGATGAGTACGCGAAAAATCATCAGATTAAACAGGAAGAGATAAGGGAATTAATTAAAGCCAGAAATGATGGTAATGCAGAATTGCTGAGTGAAAAACAGGAAAGCATAAAGGAGCTCGATTTAAATTCAAAGGAAATACGCGCCAATGTCAAACAAATCTTGATAGAAGAATACCCTGAAGAGACCGCTAAGGATTCAGATTTTGTATTTCTTACATTTATAATGAATTATCTGCCGCATGGTATAATTGGATTGTTGCTGGCAGTAATAATTTCCGCAGCCATGTCTTCAACAGCCGGTGAACTGAATGCATTAGGTTCAACAACAGTCGTAGATTTTTATAAACGCCTTATGAAAAGTGAAGCCTCTGATACACATTATGTCATTGCCTCCCGCCTGCTCACCGCATTATGGGGAATTCTGGCGATTATGTTTGCTCTATTTGCAAGACTGCTGGAAAACCTCATAGAAGCAGTAAACATTTTGGGATCTTTATTTTACGGAACTATTCTGGGAATTTTCCTTGTGGCCTTCTTTTTTAAGAGGATAAAAGGATCCGGGGTATTTTCTTCGGCCTTACTTGCGCAGTTATTTGTCTTTATTCTTTACATCTTTTTCGAGGATGTAGTTGCCTATCTATGGTACAATGTGATTGGGTGTTTACTCGTAATTTTCATCAGCCATTTCTTTTTATTTCTAACGTACAGGTCCAGAGCAAAATAATTCATTTACTTACATTGAATTTGAACTGCAATATCATAGTGCTAAATTGAATCGGTAATTTTATGCAACCTTAAAATGAACCAGGCTAAGGAAAGAAAGAGCGATATTTTTAGTTTTCTGTCTGTAGATCGAAAATATACCAGAACCAGAGAAGGTCATCAGAGCATTCGGGTGTTTAATATTCTGGCTTTTTCATTTATCCTATTTTATCTAATTACTGCAATTCCATTTCTATTTACAGAAGCGTATAAGGTAGGTCTGTTTTTGGTCTTTGAATCTTCGCTTTTTGCCTTGACTATCTCATTGACAAAAAGGGGAAAGTTTATTCTTGCTAAAAATTGCATATCCATAGCACTAATGGCAGGAATATTAACCTTGGGGGGTGTCTTGGGCCCTGACGGTTTTGCTCACATTCTATTTTTTCCATTGGTAATCTCCCTGTTTATCATTTTTAATAAATATGAAATACTTAATCGCAACATCTTCATTATAATTTCCATTGTTCAATTCTTTATTATGGAATTTTACCCGATCCATTATTACGATGGCCCGGCACTGGGTCACGATCAGGAAAGGGTTCTGGAATTTTGGATTTTTCTTGTTTCATTTATTGCCAACGGTGCTGCAGTATATTATTTCCTGATTATAAATTTATCATACAGAACCAGGCTAAAATCTAATGAGAAACGATTTAGATTTATTTCAGAGAATTCTAAAGACATAATCGCGCTTCTAAATAAGAATTGCAAAGTCCAGTATGTCTCGCCATCCATTGAAGAATTACTGGGTTATCAGGCCGATGAAGTAGAATCAAAAGGCATTGACCAATTCATTCATTCAAAGGACCGCTATTTGAAAAATGAAATACTTAAAGATGGAAAAGGCGAATTAAGGTTAATCAGTAAAAACAACAATACCATTTGGTTTGATATTGTCATCAGCGAAATTGATGAAGATAATTTCAGTGCTTATCAGTTAAGTATTAGGGATATATCCGATCGGAAAAGGGTAGAATACGAACTTCAAAATAATCGTTCTTTAATCGAAAGAATCGCGGAAACCACTCCAAATTTTTTATATGTATTTCATCACAAAGAGAAAAAAATAAGCTATTTGAACAGGAGTATTTGGGATTATCTGGAATACGACATGAATAGCTTGTTCAGGATGGATGAAGAAGATTTTCACTTGATCCACCCGGATGATAAAGATTTATTGGAGAAGAATTACAACACTTTGAAAAATGCTAAAGAAGGAAAAGTTGTAAGCACCGAATACCGAATGAAAAATGCTTCAGGAAGGTGGATTTGGTTTGAAAGTCGCGATACTGTTTTGGAAAAAACGCCTGATGGAAAAGATCTGGTTCTCAGTTTGGGAGAAGCCAGAGATATAACTCAGAATAAAGAAAATGAAGAATTTCTTTTAAAAAAACAGGAGGAGTTAAGAAAAGCCAAGCATTTGGCCGAGGAAGCATCAGAAGCAAAGGCCCAGTTTCTTTCAACCATGAGCCATGAAATCCGAACTCCTTTAAATTCCGTAATCGGGATGACCAATCTCCTTAGTTTAGAGGACCCTAAACCTGAGCAAATTGAAAACTTAAAGGCCCTGAGTTTTGGAGCTGAAAGCTTAATGGCTTTGATCAACGATATTTTAGATTTTTCAAAGATCGAAGCCGGCGGAATTAAGTTTGAATCCACAAGTTTTAATCTGGAAGAGCTTCTTAAAAATGTGGTCGAGTCTTTTAAGGTACTGTCACGTGATAAAAACCTTGAAATAAAGTTTGAAATCAATGAAAATCTGCCTCAATATATAAAAGGCGACCCCACCCGTTTAGGTCAAATACTAAACAATCTAATAGGAAATGCAATAAAATTCACCAATGATGGCTACGTTAAATTATCTGCAAAGAAACTATCTGAACAAGATAATTCTGCCAGAATTGCATTTATTGTTGAAGACACGGGTATAGGAATACCCAAGGAAAAACAGGAAATTATTTTTGATAGTTTTTCACAGGCAAGTTCTGAAACAACCAGAAAATATGGCGGTACCGGACTGGGATTGGCGATAACTAAAAAGCTAGTAGATCTACAAAAAGGAAAAATCCAGCTTTCAAGTGCCTTGGAAAAAGGAACGACTTTTATTGTTGAAATTGATTATGTGATTGATGAATCCGGCAAAGATTTAAAAAAACCGGTAGAGGAGGAAATAACAGATCTTGAAAATCATCACTTGTTATTGGTTGAAGACAATAAAATGAATCAAATAGTCGCCAGAAAATTTCTGGATAAATGGAAAATCACTTTTGATATAGCAGAAAATGGCTTGGAAGCTGTTGAGATGGTTCGTAAAAATGACTATGACCTTGTGTTAATGGATTTGCATATGCCTGAAATGGACGGTTATGAAGCCACCAAGCATATCCGTGAAATGGACAATGAGAAAAGAAAATTGCCAGTAATTGCCTTATCAGCTTCTACCGGCCCGGATGCAGAAGAAAAAATAGTCAATTATGGGATGAATGGATTCGTGATGAAACCCTTCGATCCAAAAGTTCTTTTCAATACCATTAAAATAAATGTGGAAAAATTGAAGACTTAGAATTTGCTAAGATTCAGGTTTTGCTCCGCTAAACTGTATTCCTGCTCCTGATTTGAAAACAATATAACCAATCGACCTTCCTGATTTTTAACCTCATTTTGAAACCATTCTATGCCTTGCTTATCGAGGTTTGTTGTGCCTTCATCGATCAAAAGGAGATCATTTTCAAAATAAAAACAAAGCCCCAGTTTTACGCGCTGTTTCATACCCGATGAAAATTCCTTAATGAATTTATCCCCCTGATTGGCCAAGCCGGTTTTATTCAGAAAACTTTCTTTGGATTCTGATGCTCTTAATGTTTTAAATTTTTGATGAAAATCTAGAAACTCGATTAATGTCAGATCTTCAACTATCTGCATATATGGCGCGGAAACTGCCAAATGTCTGAATTGATCATCGATGTTGATTTCTTTATTATCAATAATCCAATTGATATTTCCACTGCTCGGCAGGACATAGCCGGCAATTAGTTTTAATAAGGTAGATTTTCCCGATCCGTTTGGGCCAGTGATCGCAATTATTGATGATTTTTTAAACTCGAAGCAGAGATCTTTGATTACCCATTCTCTGTTGTATTTTTTACTCAGATTTTCCGCCCGGAGAATCATCTTTCAGAAACATATCCTTTCATGATTCCTCTTTCAGAATTCTGAATGAATTCCAAAATGATGGTTTTTTCTTCGCTTTCTTTTACACTTTCCTCTACCTCTTTAATGGCCTTGGCTGTATTGTATCCTTTTTGATAGATGATTCTATATATCTCCTGAATTTGAGCAATGCTGTCATTTGAAAATCCTCTTCTGCGAAGTCCTACAACATTTACTCCTGAATAGGAAATGGGTTCTCGTCCTGCTTTTACAAATGGAGGAACATCTTTTCTTACTAAGGACCCTCCACCTACCATGACATGTGAGCCGATTTTTGAAAACTGATGAACTGCACAAGTACCGCCAAATATGGCAAAATCATCTATAGTAACATGCCCTGCCAATTGCGTACCATTTGACAAAATGCAGTTATCGCCTAAAAAACAATCATGGGCCAAATGTACATAGGCCATCAACAGACAATTGGCACCAACTTTTGTTTTCCACCTGTCTTCGGTACCTCTGTTTATAGTTACAAATTCTCTGATTATCGTGTTATCTCCGATTTCACATGTGCTTTCCTCACCTTTGAATTTCAAATCTTGTGGGATTCCGGAGACAACCGCACTTGGGAAAATCTTTACATTATTGCCAATCCTTGCTCCATTATGTACAACCGCATTTGCACCAATCCAGCAATTGTCTCCAATCACTACGTCTTTTTCTATGGTTGCAAATGGTTCTACAACTACATTTTTGCCTAAGCTGGCATCAGGATGTATGTTTGTAAGATGACTACTCATTGGTTTTTTTAACCAGACTGGCTATAACTACTGCTTCACAAACCAATTGACCACCAACAAAGGCCTGGCTGTGAAATTTGGCAATACCTCTTCTTACCGGTGCCATCAATTCACATCTAAAAACAATGGTATCACCGGGAACTACCATTTTTTTGAATCGACAGTTTTCAATTCCGAGGAAATAGGCCCAGTAATTTTCAGGATCTTTAATGCTGTTTAATACAAGAATTCCTCCACATTGTGCCATTGCTTCGACCTGTAAAACTCCGGGCATAACGGGATTGTCAGGGAAGTGCCCCTGAAAAAACGGTTCATTAAGGGTTACGTTTTTAACGCCGGCCACAATATTATCGTCGAGATATATTATTTTATCTACCAATTGAAATGGATAACGATGTGGTAAAAGGCTATAAATTTTTTGAGCATCGAAAAGCGGGGGCAATTTGGGATCATAGTGAGGCGCATTTTTATTGGTCTCTTCCATGGCCCTTTTCAATTTCTTAGCAAAGGCCACATTACTCGCATGCCCCGGTCTTGCACCAAGGATTTGAGCTTTAATTGGCCTTCCTGCCAAAGCGAGATCACCAACCATATCCAGCAATTTATGTCTGGCCGGCTCATTATTATGTCTTAATTCAATATTGTTAAGAATACCTTCTTTCTGAACACTAATTTTTGGCTTATTGAATAAATCTGCCAGGTAATCCAATTCACCTTCCTGAACTTCGCGATCGACCACAACGATGGCGTTATTTAAATCTCCCCCCTTGATAAGGTTGGCCTTATACAAAGCTTCAAGTTCATGTAGAAAACAAAATGTTCTTGACGATGAAATTTCAGATTTAAATTCGGAGATATTATTCAGCGAAGCATGCTGACTTCCCAAAACAGGAGAGTTATAATCAATCATTACCGTTACCCGATAATCATCAAGAGGCAATGCAGCTATTTCAACGTTGTTTTCTTTATCGCGATAAGTAATACTCTGAGGTACTTCAAAGAAATTTCTTAATGCATTTTGCTCCTCCAGTCCTACTTTTTCCAATTCCTCCAAAAAAGGCAATGAACTGCCATCCATTATCGGACATTCAGGACCATTTATTTCGATAAGTATATTATCGATTTCTAATCCTACAAGTGCTGCCAGAGTATGTTCGATGGTTCCTACTCTCGCGCCGTGTTTTTCAATGGTAGTACCTCTGGAAACATCGACAACCAGATCTGCATCTGCTTCTACGATCGGTTTTTCGGGAAGATCAACTCTTTGAAATTTTATTCCGTGATCCGGGCCTGCCGGGCAAAATGTCATTGTGGTATTCACACCGGTGTGTAATCCTACACCGGTAACGGAAACCTTCTCTTTTATAGTGTGTTGCTTAATCTGCATTGAGCCTATTCTTTGGCGGCTGCCAAATTAATAACTTTTTTTTCAAGTTCTTTAATTTGACTGTACAGCTCGGGTAGTTTTCGATATAATGCATAACTTCTTTTGAAATTACCAATTGGTAAAGCCGGGTACCCAAGCATAACCTGACCTTCCTCTTTAATATTATTGCTGATCCCTGATTTTGATGCCAATGTGGTTTTGTTGGCTATTTCTATATGCCCGACAATTCCCACCTGACCGGCAAATACACAATTTTCACCCACTTTTGTGGAACCTGCTATACCTGTTTGCGCAGCAATAACAGTATTTCTACCAATTTCTACATTGTGGGCCAATTGAACAAGGTTGTCGATTTTCACACCTTCTCTGAGAATCGTTGATCCCATGGTAGCACAATCGATGGTGGTATTGGCCCCTATTTCTACATTATTTTCTAAAATCACATTGCCAACCTGTGGTATCTTTTTATATGAACCATCTTTTTGAGGGGCAAATCCAAAACCATCGCTCCCAATGATTACTCCGGAATGCAATATGCAGTTCGATCCGATTTTACAGCCATCATAAATTTTAACACCGGGATAAAGAATAGTATTATCTCCAATTTCACAATCGTTTCCAATATGGACCTGCGGATGAATTTTTACATTTTCACCAATTTTACACTTTGTACCAACATAAGCAAAGGCACCGATGAATTCGTTTTTACCAATTTTTGATCCTTTTCCAATAAATATTGGCTTTTCTCTTCCTTTCTTGCCGAGCTGAACCAAACGCGTGTATTCTTCGAGAAGTATTGTGAAGGCGGTATAAGAATCATCAACCCTAAGCAATGTGGTTTTAAATGATTTTTTTGGTTGAAGATCTTTATTGACTATTACAGCTGAAGCCTCGGTCGAGTACAAATAGTTTTCGTATTTCGGATTTGAAAGAAAGGCAATATCACCATTTTTGGCCTCTTCAATCTTTGCCAAATTCTTTATGGTACCTTCTTCTTTTCCTTCAACTTTTGCCTTGATGAGATGGGCAATTTGCTTGATAGTAAAGTTCATCTGCTCTCTTCAGCTAATTTCGCCCGCAAATATACGTTTTTAGGGTAGCATAGATAATACTTTTTCACGATTTTACTTATGGCCTTTATATTTGGCAAATCGGCTGCAGCAGATACATCCTGCAGGCTGCTATTTTTCATCAATATTAATATTTTACCACTATCAGGCATATATGCTGAATTGCTCAGTTCACCCGATTGAAAATAGTATTTAACCTGACTTTCCTTTAAATTCAATTCCTGAGCGAGCAATTTTCTGATTTGCTTTTTATCTTTTGCTTCCGCCTTGGAATTAGTAAGGTCCACTTTAAAGAGTCTTCGGTTAATTAAACGCGAACTCAGATCCGATAATATTTTATCGTCATGATGCGCCCATACTTTTATTGCTCCCCAAACATCGTAGTCATCTAAATTCAAAAAGTTCTTCAAAGCTTGAGGATTACTTTTTAGGGTTTCGGTATCAATGAGATTATTGAGAAAGAATAAAAGGGAAGGACTTCCGTATAAGAATTCTTTTTTTTCAGCTATTTTCCTGGCTCTTAATATTAATCCATTGAGCATTTGCTCCACCGCCACTGTGGTTTTATGAAGGTAAACCTGCCAGTACATCAACCTTCTAGCATTTAGAAAATTCTCAATGCTGTAAATGGCTTTCTCCTCAATTACAAGTTCATCTTCAACAATATTTAGCATTTTAATAATTCTATCACCACCTATTGTACCTTCATCTACTCCTGTATAAAAGCAATCGCGATTCAAATAATCCATTCGGTCCATGTCCATTTGTCCGGAAACCAGTTGAAAAAAAAATGGACGTTCGTACTCGTTTTTAAATATTTTAATGCTCAGCCCAAGTCGCCCATTCATTTCCTTGTTGAGCTCCTCCATAATTAGTATCGAAAGTATTTCATGATCGACATGATTGAGTAAATATTTTTCGAGAACATGTGAAAATGGGCCATGACCTATGTCGTGAAGGAGAACTGCAATAAGCGCAGCTTCGTATTCTTCTTCGCTTATATTATGACCTTTACTTCGAATTGTATCTAATGCTAGTGTCATAAGGTGCATCGCACCTAAAGCGTGATTAAAACGCGTATGAATGGCTCCGGGATAGACCAGATCCGTCAAGCCGAGTTGTTTGATTCTTCTTAACCTCTGAAAAAAAGGATGTTCAATTATTTCTAAAATAAAAGGAGAGTGTACAGTGATAAATCCATACACCGGATCTTTGATTATCTTTTTTTTATTCAAAATTTTTTGCAGAGCTTACCGTTATTCAGAAATTATAGGTCAAATTAAAAATATACATGCAAAGATATAACATATTATGGGCGGATGACGAGATTGATTTGCTCAAACCTCATATACTTTTTCTTGAGCAAAAAGGCTATGATGTTACTTCGGTAACCAGCGGAACAGATGCGATAGAAAAGTGTGAGGAAAACAACTATGATGTCGTTTTTCTCGATGAAAACATGCCCGGTTTAACCGGCCTTGAGGCACTCAATAGAATAAAATCATTTAAACCCTCGCTTCCAATCGTAATGATTACCAAAAGTGAAGAAGAGTATATAATGGAAGAGGCGATTGGATCAAAAATATCCGATTATCTTATCAAACCTCTAAACCCGAATCAGATACTTTTATCAGTAAAAAAAATCCTTGACAACAAAAGACTGGTTTCCGAGCGAACCAATCAGTCCTATCGCCAGGAATTTCAAGAAATTAGTATGCGGGTAGGAGAGGATCTCAGCCATGATGAATGGGCTGATATCTATAAGAAATTGATATTCTGGGAACGTGAAATTGAGCAGACCGAGAACAAAAGCATGAGTGAAGTCATCGAAATGCAGAAAGTAGAGGCCAATATCAATTTTAGCCGTTTTGTCATGGACAATTACAAGGATTGGCTAAATGACCCAAATGTAGAAAGGCCATTATTATCGCATATGCTCCTTAAAAAGAAAGTTTTCCCTTTGATTAAAAAAGGCGAACCGCTTTTCTTTATTCTTATAGATAATTTGCGCTATGATCAGTGGAAGGAAATTGAAACACAAATTTCGGCATTATTTAATATTGTAGAAGACAGTTCCTATTACTCAATTTTGCCTACAACCACAGCTTATTCCAGAAATGCCATTTTTTCAGGTTTAATGCCAAAAGAAATGGAGCGAATGCATCCTGAACTATGGGTCAATGAGGAAGTGGAAGAAGGAAAAAATTTAAAAGAAGCAGAATTTCTTGAGAAGAATTTAAAACGAGCACATCTGGATATTAAATACTCCTATCACAAAATTCTCAATCAGCAACACGGAAAACAACTTATGGATGCTGCCAATAATTTATTATCCAATGAATTAAATGCGGTTGTTTTCAATTTTGTTGATATGCTTTCCCATGCCAGAACCGATATGGAAATGATTCGGCAATTAGCACCCGATGAGGCGGCTTATTTGTCTTTGACCAAATCCTGGTTTGAACACTCATCCTTGTTGGAATTGTTGAAATTTCTATCTCAGAAAAAAGTTAAAACTGTAATAACCACAGATCACGGTACCATCCGGGTAAAGAAACCTTTTAAAATTGTAGGTGACAGAAATGTCAACACCAATTTGAGGTATAAAGTGGGCCGTAATTTGGGATTTGAAGAAAAAAATGTAGTGGTGGTGCGAAATCCTGAAGATTTTCAGCTGCCTAAACAATATGTGTCTTCAAGTTATGTATTTGCAATTGAGGATTACTTTTTTGCCTATCCCAATAATTTCAATTACTACGTCAAATATTTCACGGATACATTCCAGCACGGCGGTATTTCACTCGAAGAGATGATTATTCCTTATATTCAATTGGAACCAAAATAATAACCTTGGAAATAGACTATTCCGATCTTACCAAAATTGATGAAAATGCTTCCAAAATAATATCCTTTGCCGGCGATTTGAGGATTTGGCTATTCGATGGCGAAATGGGAACCGGGAAAACTACATTGATCAAAGCTGTATGTAAAAATCTAGGTGTCCCCGAATCGCAAATGAGCAGTCCAACTTTTGGGATTGCAAATGAATACCAGGGATCTTCAGAAATACTTTACCATTTTGATCTCTACAGACTTAAGCATATCGGTGAGCTTCTGGATATTGGGTTTTTGGAATATGTAGACTCCGGAAATTACTGTCTAATTGAATGGCCTGAATTGGTAAAATCCTTTCTTAAAGATCAATATCTTGAAATTACCCTTAAAAAATCGGATATTGGTAGACATTTATTTTTGAGGAAACATGTCTAGCAGCACCAAGCCGGGCTTTAAGGAGGTGGCACAGGAAAGTCAAATTTACCACCCTCAGGAAGCTCTTTTGAAGGTAAAATCAGGATCTCACAAATTACAGATTGGAATCCCAAAGGAAATCGGATGGCAGGAACACCGTATTCCATTGACACCTGAAGGTGTGGCGGTTCTCACTTCTAACGGGCATGAAGTCATGGTTGAAACCGGTGCAGGTGAGGCTTCAAAATATGCTGACCATGAGTTTAGCGACGCAGGCGCCACGATTTCTTATTCAACCAAAGAGGTATTTGAAAATGAAATTGTTCTCAAAATTCAACCGCCAAGCGATGCAGAAATAGACATGATTAAAACGGGCAAAACGCTTATGTCTGCGCTTCAATTGGGAAACCTCGAAGCGACCTATTTTAAAAAACTGGCCTCAAAAAAAATTACCGCCATTGGATTTGAGATGATAGAAGACAAAGTTGGCAGCATGCCGGTTGTAAGAGCCATGAGTGAAATCGCCGGAAGTTCTGTGATGTTGATTGCTGCTGAATATTTGAGCAATGTCAAGAATGGCAAAGGCGTAATTCTGGGCGGAATAACAGGCGTACCTCCAACCAGTGTAGTTATTTTGGGTGCCGGAACGGTGGCTGAATTTGCGGCGCGAACAGCACTTGGATTGGGAGCAGATGTAAAAATCTTCGACAACAGAATCTACAGATTAAGGAGGATTAAGTACAATTTAGGTCAACAAATTTTCACTTCGACATTGGATGGAGTTATACTCACCAATAGCATTGCAGAAGCAGATGTCGTCATAGGTGCCTTAAGGCCTTCCCACGGAAGAGCTCCGGTAGTGGTTACTGAGGAAATGATTAGCAATATGCAGGCAAATTCAATAATAATTGATGTAAGTATTGACAATGGTGGTTGTTTTGAGACCTCCGCTGTTACGAGTCATAAGTCTCCCACTTTTAGAAAACACGATGTAATCCATTATTGTGTTCCCAATATTGCTTCGAGAGTTCCGCGAACTGCTTCTACCGCGGTTAGCAATATTTTTGTCCCTTATATCTTGCAGGCGGCAAATTTGGGTGGCGTGGATAACATGATCCGAGAAAATAACTGGTTTATGAAGGGTGTTTATATGTACAAGGGAACGCTATGCAATTCAGATATTGCAGAGAAATACGAGCTCCAGTATAAAGACCTTGACCTGATCATTATGACCAGATTTTAAACTATTATTTAATCCCTGCCAGATCTAATATGAAAGCGTATTCCATTGCGGTTTCTTTCAAACTTGTGAATCTACCTGAAGCACCACCATGTCCGGCCTCCATATTCGTATGAAGCAATAACAAATTATCATCAGTCTTCATTTCCCGCAGTTTTGCAACCCACTTGGCCGGTTCCCAATATTGAACCTGTGAATCATGCAATCCTGTAGTGATTAGCATATGTGGGTAATTTTGCTTTTTGACCTGATCGTAAGGGGAATAGGAATGAATATAGTCATAATATTTTTTGTCATTTGGATTTCCCCACTCATCGTACTCCCCGGTTGTTAATGGAATGCTTTCATCTAACATGGTTGTTACCACGTCAACGAATGGTACTGCTGCCACTATGCCTTTATATAAATCAGGACGCATATTGACGATTGCTCCCATTAACAAACCGCCTGCGCTGCCACCCATGGCAAACAAATTATTCGGATCGGAGTATTTTTTTTCTATCAAATGTTCCGAGCAGGCAATAAAATCTTTAAAGGTATTTTCCTTTTTAAGGAATTTACCGTCTTCATACCAATCGCGTCCATTTATTTGACCACCGCGGACATGGGCAATGGCGAATACAAATCCTCTATCTAAGAGACTGAGTCTCACTGAGGAGAAATAGGGGTCAACTGTAGATCCGTATGAACCATATCCGTAAATCAGACATGGGTTTTTGCCCTTTTTCCTTAGATTTTTTCTGTATACAATTGAAATAGGAATTCTGGTTCCATCTTCCGCCTGTGCATAACTTCTTTCTGCTTTGTAGTTTTTTGAAGAGAATTCGCCAATTACCTCCTGCTGTTTCATCAACTTTCTCCTTTTTGTTCTCATATTATAGTCAAAACTTGATACCGGAGTGGTCGGGGAGGAATAGCCGAATCGCAATACCTCAGAGTCGAATTCAGGGTTGGTAGAAATAAAGGCCGTGTATACCTCTTCGCCAAAGTCTATATAATATTCTTCTCCGGCCCATGGAATAACCCTAATGTTGGTCAAGCCCTCACTACGTTCATCAAGGACCAGATAATCTTTAAATATTTCTATTGATTCCAGAAGGGTATCTTCACGATGGGGAATTAATTCTTCCCAATTCTCTTTTGAAGGATTGTCTTCATTTACTTTGAGCAAACGAAAGTTTTTTGCATTCCAATTACTTCGAATAAAAAATTCATTTCCAAAATGCGAGACATCGTATTCATGATTCTCTTCCCGTGTTTGAAGTACTTTGAATTCACCATCGGTATTTTCTGTATGCAGGTATCTTATCTCGCTCGAAAGCGTGGCATAGGAGCCTATCATTAGGTATTTTCTTGATTTGGTTTTCCATACATAGCAGCCAAAAGCTTCGTCGTTTTCCTCATAAATGAGTTTATCTTCCTCAGTATTTGTACCCAATTCGTGTTTATAAATTTGAAATGACCTCAGTGTGGTAGGGTCTTGTCTGGCATAAAAGAGGGTTTTATTGTCATTGGCCCAGGCAAGGTTTCCGGTTACATTTGAAATAACATCATCTAAAAATTTGCCGCTTTTGAAATCTTTAAATTTAATTTCATAAATTCTTCGACCAAGGGTGTCGATTGCAAAGGCCATCAACATATTATTGGTGCTAATACTACTTGAACCGAGATTGAAAAAGTCATGCCCCTCGGCCAATTCATTTAAATTCAGTATAGTTTCTTCACTGGCTTTTAAACTTCCCTTTTTTCTACAGAGTATTTGGTACTCCATCCCTTCCTCGTATCTGCTGTAATAGTAAAAACCATCTTTTCGGTAAGGAAGAGAACTGTCATCTTCCTTTATTCTTCCTTTCATCTCCTCGAACAGATCCTGCTGAAATGCTTTAGTATGAACGAGAATGGTATCAAGGTATTTGTTTTCTGCTTCCAGATAATTTATTACTTCGGGATTTTCCCTATCATTTAACCAGTAGTAATTATCAATTCTTGTATGACCGTGCTTGCTTAATTTTTTTGGTATTTTTTTGGCGACAGGTGCCAGGATCTGAGCTTTGTTCATTTTTTTCTTTAGGCCGTTTCTTAAGGGCAGGTAAAAGTAAAAATTAGGAGCATTAAAATCGAAAACAATTGATTATTCATTCCAGTGGAATAATTAGAATGCTCTGGAAAGTCTTTTTTATTCATTGCGACGATGAAAAATTAAATTTTATTTTTTGACTTTTCACACTCTATTTTATTTTCGCAATCGAAATTTTTTTAACAGAGTGTTATGGACATAGTTATTGAAAACCTTACTAAAAAGTACGGCGCTCAGCGCGCGGTTGATAACATTTCTTTTAAGGTGAAAACAGGGGAAATTCTGGGTTTTTTGGGACCAAATGGGGCCGGAAAAACCACCACAATGAAAATGATCACCAATTATATTTCAGTAGGAGAAGGTGAGATTAATATCGGTGGCAAATCAATCAAAAAGGATCCCGATGAATTAAAAAAGCACATAGGCTATTTACCGGAAAATAATCCCTTGTATCATGAAATGCCTGTAATAGATTACCTTGAATTTTGCGCCTCGCTTCAAGGGGTGGAAAAATCCAAAATACAGGAGAGAATCAGAGAAATGGTAAATAAATGTGGGTTGAATGCGGAAAAACACAAAAAGATAGGTGAACTTTCAAAAGGGTATAGACAAAGAGTGGGCCTTGCGCAAGCGATGATCCACGATCCTGAAATCCTGATTCTGGACGAGCCTACTACGGGATTAGACCCCAACCAAATTGTAGAAATAAGAAAATTGATTCGCGATTTGGGAAAGGAGAAGACAGTCATTCTCAGTACGCACATTTTGCCTGAAGTAGAAGCCACCTGCGATAGAATTTTGATTATTAACAGAGGTAAAATTGTGGCCGATGGAACTTCAGAAACGCTAAGAGCCCAGGCACAAGGACAAGAAATTTTAAAAATTAAAATTGAAGATGCCGAGCCTTCCAAAATTGAGTCTGAATTAAAAAATCTTGATTCTGTAGAAAAAGTAAAAAGTTTGTCCGAAAAAGGTGCTTTTGAAATAGAAAGTAAGAGTGGATCCTCTTCTAAACGCGCTGTATTTGAATCTTGTGTTAAGAATAAATGGGTACTCACTGAAATGATACCTTATGAAACAAAACTTGAAGATATTTTCAGAAACCTAACTGTGAACTAAAATGAATGCTATCTGGATAATTTCAAAAAGAGAATTACAATCATTTTTTGATTCCCTCATCGCTTATATCATGCTGGTTGCATTTTTGGGATTCAGCGGTTTTTTTACATGGCTCTACGGTCAGGATATTTTCTTAATTGGCCAAACAAGTCTGAGAGGTTTTTTTAGCATTGCCTACTGGACCTTATTCTTTTTTATTCCGGCCCTGACCATGCGATTATTGGCGGAAGAGAAAAAAACCGGGACCATTGAATTGTTGCTCACTAAAGCAGTAAGCGATAGAGAAGTGGTACTTGGTAAATTCCTTGCTACTTTATTATTGATCTGTATTGCATTGGTTTTCACTTTTCCCTATGTGATTACTCTTTCCAATATTGGTAATCTTGATCTGGGGGCTACGATATGTGG
The DNA here is from genome assembly GCA_014323545.1 of Hyphobacterium sp. CCMP332. Taxonomy (NCBI): domain Bacteria; kingdom Pseudomonadati; phylum Pseudomonadota; class Alphaproteobacteria; order Maricaulales; family Maricaulaceae; genus Hyphobacterium; species Hyphobacterium sp. CCMP332. The sequence continues at coordinate 808,679 of CP058647.1, read as the reverse complement.
ATACCTTGGACTTGTGATGATGAGTATAACTTACATAGGCATAGGAATATATGCCAGCAGTATTACCAACAATCAAATTGTGGCTTTTCTTCTCGCTTTATTCATCGGCTTATTTTTTCACATCATATTCGATGTTTTGGCTCCCAATTTTACCGGATGGCTTGGAGAAATATTTGTTTTCATGAGCTTATCAACTCATTTTGAAAGTATTTCAAGAGGTGTATTGGATACCAAAGATATCATCTACTTCTTGTCTCTGGGTGCTGTGGGCATATTATTGGCAGAATTATCGTTGGCAAAAAGAAATTTAAACAGTTAAAATCAGGATATTATGAAAGACAGTAGAATAATATTGAGTGTCGTTTTAATTGTCGGAATATTGGTGGTTATAAATTTTATTTCTGACCAGCTTTATTACCGTTTGGACCTTACCGAAGATAAAAGATATACCCTTAGTGAAGCCACTAAAGATATTTTAAAGGATATTGAAGAACCTGTAACAGTTAAAGCTTTCTTTTCAGAAAATCTTCCACCCGATATTGCCAAAACAAGACGCGATTTACAGGAAATGCTGGTAGAGTATTCCAGTCTTTCAGATGGAATGCTGGTTTTTGAATTTATAAATCCGTCGGAAAATGAAGAGCTGGAAAATCAGGCGATCAAGGCCGGTATTCAACCGGTTATGATTAATGTAAGGGAAAAAGACCAGGTTAAACAGCAAAAAGCCTATTTAGGAGTTCTTATTGAAATGGGAGAAGAAAAAGAAATAATACCATTTATGCAGCCCGGATTGGCAATGGAGTATTCTCTTTCAACGAGTATTAAAAAGTTGTCGGTAATTGATAAACCGGTGATTGGCCTGGTCAGTGGTCATGGCGAAGCGAGCATCGCTGAACTTCAGCAATTGAATGCTCAATTGTCGATTCTGTATCAATTAAAAGAAGTCGACATCAGCACAGATTCCGATTTGAGTACTTATAAAACATTGACGCTAATCAGACCTAAAGACACCATTCCGGCAGGGGAATTGGCAATTTTAGACGCTTTTTTAGCACAAGGTGGAAATCTGGTGATTGCATTAAACAGGGTAGAGGCTGATATGCAACAATCATTTGGAAAAATAATGAGCACGGGATTGGAAAGCTGGCTTTCTCAAAAAGGACTTAACATTCCTTCCAGTTTTTTAGTAGATCCCAATTCCGGAGCTGTTTCCGTACAGCAACAACAGGGAATATTTGTCTATAATACTCAGATACAATTTCCCTATTTGCCAATTGCTCAAAATTTTAGAGATCATCCTGTTACAAAAGGTCTGGAGCAGGTGATATTTCCATTTGCAAGTCCTTTGAATTATGAAGGAGACAGCTCAATTAAATGGACTCCTTTGGTGTATTCTTCAGATAAATCCGGTACTCAAACCGCGCCAACTTATTTTAACATTCAAAAACAATGGACTGAGGCAGATTATCCATTGGGTAAACAAGTGATCGGAGCATTGTTAGAGGGAAAAATATCAGGTACTGCGAATTCAAGATTGATTGTTTTCGGTGATGGAGATTTTGCAGTAACAGGCGAGGGTCAAGGGGCTCAGAGAATGCAGGCTGATAATATTTCTCTTATGGCAAATAGCATTGACTTCCTTTCCGATGACACGGGATTGATTGAATTAAGAACAAAGGGAGTTACATCAAGGCCCTTAGTCGATCTTGAAGATGGGACAAAAACCACATTGAAATTTTTAAATTTTCTATTGCCAATTATTCTTGTGGTTATATATGGCATTGCAAGAATGCAGGTAAAAAGAAATGTGAGAATAAAAAGAATGGAGGAAAATTATGGCAACTAAATGGAATAATAGTAAGCTGCTTATTGTTTTTGTCGTTCTTACTGCTGTTTTTTTATTGGTGAGGTACTTTAATGTCACCAGGACCAAGGGTAATTTTAATCCAAATGTTATTAGTCTTGATACTGCAGAAATTACCGAGATTCTTATTTACCCTCAAATCAATAATCAGCAAGAAATTCGACTAATTCGGGAGAATAATATTTGGAAAGCACAAAAAGGAGAGCTTAGTGTAAATGCAATGAAATCGACCGTAATGGCTTTGATCAATGCCATTCAAAACATAAAACCAACGCGTTTGGCAGCAAGATCCAAAGAGAAATGGGAGAAATTTCAGGTCAACGATTCTCTGGCAACGAAAGTTAAAGTGGTATACGAGGATGGGACCGAAATGGGTATTATGATCGGAAAATTTAGTTATAAGCAGGCACCGCAAGCAAATCCCTATCAACGGCAGCAGATGAAAACGCTTACATATTTCAGACTTATTGATCAGGAAGAAGTGTATGCAACCGATGGATTTTTAACGATGACGTTTAATAGAGATATCAATGCTTTTCGTGATCAGACCTTTATAAAGACGAAAAAAGAGGATATTAGAAAACTCCATTATAATTTACCCGGAGAAGAATCTTATATCCTTCAGAGAGTGGATTCAGCCTGGATGATCGCAGGTGAACAAGCAGATGATAATAAAGTAGATCAGGTACTATCAAAACTGGTCATAAATAATCAAAGTCAATTTGCTGATGACTTTGAAGCCAAGGGCAGTCCCGATTATTCATTGAAAATTGAAGGAGATAACATGTCGACATTGATAATCAAAGTAAAGGAAGGGGATAGTATTAATGTTTTCATGAATTCAAGTCTTAATTCAGAGGTTTGGTTTAAGGTAAACAGGGAGGATTTATTTAATGATATTTTTCTCAGCAAGGAAGAGTTTTTCAACCTGTAAATAAATCCCTGAGTCTTTCGGGATGTTTTGTTGATTAAAGCAGCTTATTTATATTAGCTTAAATTAACATGAAATAATGAGAAAATTAACTTACCTAAGCTTTGGAATAGTTTTTATACTATTTATATCCTGTGGAGATGATGACAATAATAAAGGAGGCACAGTAGCACCACAAGGTGATCCTGTAACTAGTTTTAATTCAAACCTTCAGCTACCGGCAGGCTCTTATACAGTGGACCCCGACACTATGGAAATAGATGAAACAATTGATATTGAAGGCCCTGCACCGGGATCTGCTGCAATGCCAATTTATCCAAATCAACAAATGGAGGGTAAAATTACGTTTAGTGCTCCTTCAGGCAATGTAGTGGGTGCCGGAATGAGGTTTGGTACTTCGGGTCCTGTCAATGTCGTTCCGGTCAATGTTCCATCGGGATCTACATCAGGAACATTAAACGTCCCATTTCAGGTAACTGATGCTACTTGTGCCAATCTATCGCAGGTCTGCCATGACATCAAATGTTATGAATTTGCAGTTACTTCCGATGGTAAAATTTCTAAAGCAAATATCCGAGACGTGGCTCTTATGTGCGGTAATTGTGATGAACCAAGTTGTAAAGATTTGATTGATCCTCCCTGTCCAGCTGCACCGGGAGAAGGTAACTTTTCCATTGATGGAATTACTTATGTTGCAGATTTAGTTCTTTGTGGATTAGATCCTCAAGGAAGTGGAAAGGAAATAATCATTTTTCAAAAAACGCTGTCAAATTCAGAAATAGCTTATGCTTATCTCTATAATATTCAAGATGGAACGCAATCACTTTCAAAATATGCGGACACGGATTTTGATGTTCTTAATGATCCTTATATTCTTAGCGCAAACACTTCAGGAACATTTACAAGGGCTACTGTAAGCGGATCTGTTACAAGAAGTGGTAATTCCGTAACTTTTAATTGCACGACATTTGATATATTGGATGAAAATTATAGTGGAACTGTAGCCGGAAACGGTACCTGTACTCAATAATAATTGGCCCTCATTCCATGAGGGCTTTTAAACCTTTCATTTAATAAAGTTGTTTTGTTTTTCATGAGCAAAGCAAACCGGATAATATTCGTGTTAGGTCTTTTTTTAATTGCATTAGTAGTAAGCAATCCTTCCGAAAGAGCATATTTGAATAAAATTGGTGAAGAATATGGTTCGATTCATCATGGTACCCAATTCACACCGGGTTATTTGTTGGCGATTGGCAAGGGCGATCGAATGAATTTAATCTTCTTGAGCAATTACAAATATGAATTCGGGAATATTTCTGTCGAGTATTTTGGAGTTTGTGGAATGATATTCAAAACGGGTTCAAGCAATGATTCCCTAAAAATTGAGGAAAGTCAGCCTCAAAAAGTGATCGTCTGATCAAAAACCTAAAATTTCTTTGAGTAAATGATAGCCGGAAGAACTCACCGGAATCTTATCTCCATTTTTAAGAATGGCTAAATGGCTCTCTTTACCCATAGCCTCTAATTTTTGTAAATGGTTACTGTTCAATATATGAGACCTGTGTATTCTTATAAATTGATCATTAGGTAATTTATTTTCCAAAAATTTCATTGTCATTTTTTTGAGATAATATTTATCCATTGAATGGATTTTCACATAATCATCATAGGCTTCAATTCGTTCAATGTCATCGATAGGCAAAATATGAATTTGATTGCCTGTTTTTACTACTATTTTTTCGAGTTTTTCCTTCTCTGATAATCGGTTCTCACTCAGTTTTTGAATATCAGGTCGACCGGTTCTTGAATTTAAAACTTTATTTATGGCCATTTCAAGTCTGCTTTCTTCTATTGGTTTTAGCAAATAGTCTATTGCATTCATTTCAAAAGCTTTTATAGCGTATTCCGAGTAAGCGGTAGTAAAAATTACCAAAGGTGGTTGATCAAGTATTTCCAGTAATTCAAAGCCATTTATTTTCGGCATTTGAATATCTAAAAAAATCAATTCGGGATTAAGTGAGTTAATTTGTTTTAAAGCCTCAAATCCGTTGGATGCTTCTCCGATAATTTCAAGGTCATTCTTATTTTTAAGCAATTCAACCAATAGCTGGCGAGCTGGTTTTTCATCATCAATAATCAATACTTTCAAAATTATTTCTTATTTGAGACAAGGATTAATTTTAATAATTAAATATAAGAATGTATAAGCGGTGCGTTACAATTAATGAAAATACTTAAAAAAAGAATTATTGAATTTAAATTTGAATTTCCTCAGATTCACGAATATGTTGGATATAAAAAATATTATTATGAATAGTTTTAAATACCCGGGTGTATTGAGTTTATTGTTATGCCTTGCATTTATTTCAATTTCTTGTAAAAAAGACAAGGAACCTGAACCCGTTCAAAAAACAGTTGAAGATAATGGTTTGACCAAAGATATTAACGATTTGGTTCCTGCAGACGTTTTAGCCGAAATGGAGAATCTCGGGATGATCATAAACAGAGGTGGAACACCGCCACCCTTAAATGGAATTTTTCTCGGTTCAAAGTTTATCTTAAAAAATTCCAATATCCCTGAAGATTTTATTGGTTATAGATATCCTGATTTCAAAGTTCAGTTCACGTCATTCAATCAATACAACTTATCTGTACAGCTGGATTATGTGAATAAATTCGAATCCGGTTCCGGATTGGGCGCATTTATAGTTGGTAAAGGAGATGCCTTTTCTGTTTTTGCCGAAGTTGAATCTGAAAAAGAATTTGAGAATGCAACTTTTGCTTATGTGATATCAGGTTCTATTGTTAACGATACTATTAGGGATATGCATGTTGCCAATTTTATGTTGGATAATAATGACAACCCAAATTTAATCTGGATTGAAAATGGTGAAGGAAGAATTCTCTATGATAAAGATGGAGATTCAGAGCGTATCCAGTCTTTGTGATAATGGATTGGCAGATTTATTTCAGCAAGATATAAATTGTTTTCAATGCGAAAACTGCAATTGGCTTTTCCGTTATAAATCAGGGAAAGCCTTTCTTTTATATTCTTCTGTCCAAAGGATGTCCCCGCTTTACTTGAGACCGGTTTTTCTTCAAGCGTATTTTTGACAAGTATTTGAACAGCATTATTAATTTTTTTTATCTCACAAATCAAGTCTGTATTACCTGTGTTTTCCTGCACACCATGTTTTATCGCATTTTCAAAAATTGGTTGTAACAGCATATTTGGAATTAAAACTGAGTGCAAATCGGGTGGCAGATTAAATTTGAAAACAAATTTTTCCGAAAATCGCACTCTCTCAATTTCCAAATATTCGGAACAGTTTTGAAGTTCTTCCTCCAGACTAATCATAGAATTTGGCTCATGAGACAAAGAGTTTCGCAAAAAATTAGAAAGTCTTCCAATCATGGATCTCGCTTTTGCAGCATCTGATAAAGTCAAAGATGAAATGGAATTGAGGCTATTAAATAGAAAATGTGGGTTTACCTGATTTCTGATAAGATTCAATCTGGCTTCGGTTATATTTCGCTTAAGCTCAATTTCTGCAGATTTTTTCTCCTGCAATCTGACATAATAAATGATAACATAATAAATTAGAATGATAAGGATATAATAAAAAACGGCCAGCGAGATTCGCCAAAACCGAAATGATTTGAGGAAACTATGATAATCATTTGACTGGCTGAATATCAATCGGAGAATTAATTCATTGAATCCAATCCAAAGTGAAATTATTACCAGTGCTCCGAGAAACAAATTGACAATAACCTGTATGTTATCTCTTTCATCCCAAACTGAATATTTAATTAAATACCAAAGTCCAAGGCCAAATAACGCAAAACTGAAATTAAAAAATAGCCCATCAGAAATGGAAATAGACAAGCCGAAATCATAATTTCGAAGAATATATAAAATATGGACTGTCGCTATAACAGCCCATAAAAGGATATAATAAAATAAGTTCTTATTATTTGATATAAATGGATTTTGCACCCTTTCTTTAGGTAGATTTTATATCGCCACCTCCGAATATCACCAAACCTTTAACTATCAAGACTTTGCTTGGATCCGGGTGAATGTTTGACAAATCCCGGTCATCACCAAATCCACCCAAAAGTGGGGTTACTTCGGAGTGCACTGTCCAGTCATTTGGTACTTTTAAGGAGACGCCTCCAAAAACACAGAGCAAATCAATTACTGCAGGTTGATTATTTATCAATTTTGCATTTTTAAAATTGATATCTGAACCACCAAATATACAGGTTGCTTTTCCCCCTTTAAAAGACATTGAACTCACGCTGCGGTCACCACCTCCAAAGATGGCAATTTCGTCAAAAGTATCAGAACCTCCCGGTGTTATTTCTGGTCCTTCGGTCCGGTCATTTTTTTTTTCTGCACCTTCCTGAAAATTTTGGTGCCAATTGTTTTTTCTTCCATGCTTTACCAGGATGTATATACCAATAGTTATGATAACAACTGGCCAGAATGCCTGCGTCCACCTTAAATCCAGATTTAAATAACGGTCTATCCAGAAGTACGCACCAATAAAGAATATAATAAGACCAGGTGTTTTATTTGTGCGATTTATCAATGCAATTGCACCTATAACCATTATCAGCATGGGCCAGTTAAAGATGGCATCTGAAAAGTAGTAGGGCAACATGCCAAAATTTTTAAACAATAAAAGGACTCCGGCTATAACTAGTATTATACCGAGTGCAATTCTTCGAGTTGGTAATTGATCCATATTTTTAATTTTAGAATGAGTTTAATTTGACCTCCAATCAGAAGCTAATTTATTTTCTTCGATGAAAATAAAAAATAGAATTTCGGCCAATGGCCGATTATTATCGGTCAATGTGGAAATTCTTAAGGTTCAATTGCATTGAATAAAATCTCAACCGGGTGAAAGGCTTTTCGCTTAGTCCCATCTATTATTTGATGCCTACAACTTGTCCCTGGTGCTGCAATTAAGGTGTTTTCAGATGATTTTTGAATTGCAGGGTATAATACAAGTTCAGCAATCTTTTGGGATAAATGATAATGCTCTTTTTCATAACCAAAAGATCCGGCCATTCCACAACAACCCGAGGGTATAATTTCTACCATATAATTATCGGGTATTTCAAGTATGGTTTTACTCGGAATTGTAGAAGATATGGCCTTTTGATGGCAATGGCCATGTAATAGTATCTTTTTCTTTTCCTTTGTAAACAGCGTCAAATCCAAATTTCCCAATTCCATTTCCTTTGCAAGAAATTCTTCAATCATAAAACAGTTCTCAGCCAATTTTTTGGCTTTTTCCTGAATGCTTTCATCAACCAAGTCGGGATATTCGTCTTTGAAAGTGAAAATAGCAGAAGGTTCTATACCCAAAAGCGGATTTTCTTCGCTAACGATATCAGCAAGGGCATTCACATTGTATTCAGCAATTGATTTAGCATTTTTTAAAAAACCTTTTGAAATGGAACTTCTGCCACTTTCATTATGATCGGGTATGATGACTTCATATCCAAGCTTTGTTAAGAGTAATATCGATTTTATTCCAATACCAACATCGTTGTAATTGCTAAACTCATCTGCAAAAAGCCAAACTCTCTTTCTGGGTTTTAATGGATTAATACTTGTTTTATTTTTCTCAAACCAGGATTTCAATTTAATAGTATGCAGTTTTGGAATGCTCCTTTGAGGGGCAATACCTGCGATTGATTTGAAGATACTGCTAAAAGGTTTTGTTTGAGTTATGAAATTATAGAGGCCCGGAAAAACAGAAGCCAGTTCATTGCTTTTATCGTATGAAGCGAAAAGTTTGGCTCTAAATCCTGCTCCATTACTGTCATAATAATTTTGAAGGAATTCTGCCTTCATTTTAGCCATATCGACATTGCTTGGACATTCAGATTTACATCCTTTGCAGGATAAACAAAGATCAAGTACATCCCTAATTTCATTGTGATCAAAACGATTATCTTTTTTCGAGTTGCTAAGATATTCTCTTAAGATATTCGCTCTCGCCCTGGTTGTATCTTTTTCATTCTTAGTCGCCATGTAACTCGGGCACATGGTTCCGCCGCTCAAATGTGTTTTCCTGCAATCTCCCGATCCATTGCACATCTCTGCTGCCCTTAGAATTCCTTGATTCTTTGAGAAATCAAAATATGTTAGGATGTCAGGTGTTTCCTGATCTGTCTGATATCTCAATGAACTGTTCATGGATGGGGTATCGACAATTTTACCGGGATTAAAAATATTCTGGGGATCCCAGGTATTTTTAACTATTCTCAATAATTGATAATTCTCTTTACCAATCATTTTCTGGATGAATTCTCCTCTCAATCGGCCATCACCGTGTTCACCACTTAAAGAACCTTTGTATTTCTTGACCAAAGTGGAAATTTCATCGAGAATAGTTTTGAATAATTCCTGCCCACTTTTCGTCTTAAGATTTATGATTGGACGCAAATGCAATTCTCCGGAACCAGCATGGGCGTAATGCACACAATAAAGGTCATATTTTTTGAGGATTTCATTAAAATCTTCAATATAATCCGGAAGGTCATTAACATCGACAGCCGTATCCTCTATAACCGGCACGGGTTTCGCATCGCCGGGTAAATTTGAAAGTAAGCCTAAACCGGCTTTTCTGAGATTCCATACTTTGGTGGTATCTACTCCGGTTACCAAAGGAAAATGATAACCCAATTCTGCTTTTCTAAGATCTTCGATAAGTTGATTGGCTTTATCTTGTGCTTTTTCAATGTCAGACTCCGTGAATTCAATCACCAGAATAGCCCGCGGATCGCCTAAAACAAAAAACCTGTTTTTTTTGTGTTCAATATTCTCCTTTGTACAATCTAAAACATAGTGGTCCATTAATTCGGAAGCACTTGGTTTATATTTTAAGGCATATAAATTCGCTTTTAATGAATCTTTGATAGAATTAAAATGTGCACAAAGCAAAACTTTATTGCTAGAAGGTTTATCAACCAGTTGAAGACAAATTTCAGTTATAAAGAAAAGCGTTCCTTCTGAACCAGCCAGAAGCTTACAGAAATTGAATTGATTTGTTCCATTTTGAAAAACTTCTGAGTCCATTAATAAATCCAAAGCATAGCCCGTGTTTCTCCTTGGAATGCTTGGTTTCGGGTAGGCATCGCTTATGGATTTCCTGTTTTGTCCATTGCCAAGTAAGTCTTTAATATTTCTGTATATATTTCCCTCCAAATTATCCGATGGCAGCTTACATTTTTCTTCAAAGGCTTCTTTATCTAGTGCCTTAAATTCAACTTCCTGGCCGTTGCTTAAAAATCCCTTGAGCGAAATGAGGTGTTCTCTTGTACTGCCATAAACTACAGAATTAGAACCGCATGAATTATTACCAACCATTCCACCGATCATGGCTCGATTGGCAGTAGAAGTTTCAGGACCAAAATATAGATTATGTGGGGCCAAATATTGATTTAATTCATCTCTAATTACTCCGGGCTCAAGATGAACGCGCTTTCCGGACTTATCAAGCTGTATAATTTTAGTAAAATACTTTGATACATCGACGATAATTCCCGATCCCACTACCTGGCCCGCTAAGGAGGTTCCGGCGGTTCGTGGAATCAAGGATGTTTTGTTTTTAGCTGCGTATAGAATTAATTTTTTTAAGTCATTTTTATTTTTTGGAAATGCAACGGCATGTGGAATTTCCCTGTATGCTGAAGCATCCGTAGCATATATTTTTCTACTGACTTCATCAGTTACTATCTCCCCTTCAAAATCGGCAATCAGCTTTGTCTTAAACATTCAATTCTTGCTATGAAAATTAAAACTAACTAATATTCATTTCTTAATAAAAATTTCTCAAGGCTATCCGGAATTTTTAATCCATTCGAATTGGAATCGCTAATTACCTTTCCAAAGTCAGAATTAATAGTTAATAATCCCGACCAAATGCCTGAATTTAAATCTTCCTTTTCATCAATCGGCTCTCCTTCGCGAATTTTTGCAGAGGCGGACTCAATTTGAATTTTTAATACTGCTGTAGCTTTTAATTCCTTTTTATTAGGCAATCTTGCCTCTTTCCATCGTCCTTTTAAAATGTTTTCAGTAATAATTTTCAATACATCAATTTTCTCATTTTCTGACTCTACAAGAGATGCTTTCCCAAATATTACGGCCGATCGATAATTCATGCTGTGATGAAATACGGATTTGGCAAGGACAAGGGCTTTTATTTCCGTAACGGTCATGCTTACTTTTTCACATTCCTGAATAGAATTGATCATTCGGTTTTTGCTAGAGCCATGAATGTAAATTTCATTCCCGTTTCTTCCATAGGCCATTGGTATAGTGATGGAGTAACCCTTGTATACATATCCCATATACCCGATGAAATTGCTATCCAGAATATCAAAAATTTCATCTTTATTATAATTACCTCTTTTGGGAATTCTTTTTACGGTATTTAAAGGTTTCTTTGAATATTCCATGACACGATTGTATTATTCTATTTATAAGTTCAAAACAATTACAATTTTGAACTTTTTTTTACCACTTGAATAAAAATCTATTTAATTTAAAATATTATACTTTTTGTGAGCATCACTATTACGTATAATTGACCACTAAATCGTTAAACATGGTAGAGGAAATTAAGATCCCTAAAAAAAGAGGAAGAAAACCACAAAATGCTGAAGCGCCAAAATTTGTTCATGTCCTACATCAACCACAGGAAAATTGGAGAATTAAGAATGCCAAATTAGTTACAATTCTGGATGTTGATTCGATTCAAAAAATCGTGATGAATGATTAATTAAATTTATTGGCAACCCTTTTATTTTGTTCTTGTCTTTATAAAAAAAAAGACCATGTTGAACAAAATTCTATTGGCAATTTCTTTGCTGGCCCCATTTTTTTCCTTTTCACAAGTAATAAATGAATACAGTGAAGATACTTTATTGCATCGAATCGAGCGAAGGGTTTATCGTTCCGATCAAAAGGAGATGAAGACAATCTTCAATGGTGATTATCATTCGGGAGCTTATTTAGCAATAAATTTTAAAGGGCATAATTACTTTGGAGAAGACGTCTTGTTTCTCGGAGCAAAAATGGCAGGCGTTATTAATCGTACCCTGGCCATTGGTCTGGAATTTAATTCCATGCTCCCTTCAGTAGAAGTCGATGATATTGAATTGAAATATTTACCGGAAGGAGGAAGCATGCGGCCGATTATTGGTTATGGTGGATTGATAATCGAGCCAATAATTATGTCTAATCAACCTGTGCATATCACATTCCCAATTTTACTTGGAGCCGGGTGGGTAGGGTACCTCAGGGATTGGAACGAAGAATTGCAGGAAGGAGAGAAGGATTTATTGGATGACGCCGTATTTTTTGTTGTAGAACCCGGTGTAAATGTTGAATTCAACCTAACCCGCCATACCAGATTGGGATTGGGAATATCTTATAGATCCGCAGATAATTTTGAACTTGAGAATACTAGTAAGAAGGCTTTCAATGGCATTAATTACAATATGATGCTAAAATTCGGAAGATTTTAGTCGAGTCTTTGATAAGCCATCGAGATGTGATCTATAATATCACCTGCAATCATACTTTCTTCATGAATTTTTAAAAGGGCCAGATCACCTGAAAGGCCATGAAGATAAACTGCTGATTTAGTTGCATTCAAAGCGTCCATGCCTTTCGATAATTGTGCTGCAATCATGCCTGTTAATACGTCTCCGGAACCTGCTGTTGCCATTCCGGGATTGCCGGTACTGTTTATATAAATATTCCCATTGGCATCAGAAATTGTTGTATAAGCTCCTTTTAAAACAATTATGCACTTATAGGTTTTTGAAAACACTTTCTGCAATGTTAATTTTTCTATTTCGTCTTCCCAGGCTCCCGCTAATCGACGAAATTCTCCGGGATGTGGCGTTAGAATTGAATTCTCCGGAATCGCCTTAAGGAGATGTTCATTTTTAGCGAGCAGATTGAGTGCATCCGCATCCAGCACCAAGGGCTTTGAATATCTTTCAAACAATGTTTCCAGACAGGTCAATGTTTCTTCATTTCGACCTATTCCAGGTCCGATTGCAATCGAATTAAAGGGCTGTAAATCTGGAATATCGATCAAAAAACTTTCTCCGATGTCTGTTATACACATTGCCTCAGGTAAAGCACTTTGAAAAATATTATAACCGACTTCAGGAATATATGCGGTGAGCAAACCACAACCCGTTCGCAATGCGGACTTTGAGGCTAAAACTGCAGCACCCATTTTTCCTTTTGACCCGGCGATTATCAGAGTATGGCCAAAATTACCTTTATGATCAAATTTCTTCCTCCTCTTATTTACAATTGCTTTTATATCGGAATGAGTGGAATAATAAATGTCTGTTTTTAATTTGTCAAGGCCTTCTTTGGACAAGCCTATATCCAGGATAGTCCATTCACCGATGCAATCTTCGTTTTCTTTTAGAAAAAAAGACAGTTTTGGCAATTGAAAACTTAGGGTGTATTTGGCCTTAATTTTATTTTCATCGCTATTTATTTTATCACAATAAAGACCAGAAGGAATATCTATACTAATAATATCAGCATCCCATTTATTTACCACCCTAACAATATCAGCATAAATTCCTTGCAGGGGTCTATCCAAACCCGATCCAAAAAGTGCGTCAATTATTATTTCCGAAGAATAATTCAATGGAATGTCCTTTACTTCCCGGATATGTCTAACAGGAATTTTATCAGGCAATCTTTTGAGATTTACTTCCGCGTCTTGAGAGAATTTGTTCTTAGGATTAACAAGGTCAACTTCAATTTTATATCCTTTTTGAGATAATAATCTTGCAATAGCAAGTCCATCTCCACCGTTATTTCCGGGGCCACATAGTATCCTTACAATTTGCTCCTGGTCAAAATTTTGTTTGTACCAATCGGCAAATGTTGAGGAGGCCCTTTCCATTAAATCAATAGATGCTATTGGTTCATTTTCAATAGTAAATTGATCTAGTTTTTGAATTTGAAGGGCTGAAAGTATCTTCATAATCTTAAACACTAATTTAATTCAATAGACTGTCAAATACAGAAAAAACATTCATAGTTTAAGGAATTATTATTTAATAAATGATCTTGGAAACAGGTAATAAATGAAATGGAAATAACTAATTATCGATTTGAATATTTAAATGCCTGTTTGTCGATTTTTGATAGCAATAAACCCGTTTATTTTCATGAAGACGAAAGACCTGTTTTTATCAATTACCTTAATAACAGTCCTGATGAATTATATTATGTTCTAAAAAATGAAAATAGGATAGTAGCCTGTGGTGGTATTTTTGAAGATGATATTGATATAGCCGGATTGGCATGGGGGATGGTTCACCGAGATTTTCACAACAAAGGAATTGGGTCATTTTTCACAAGGTTCAGGATAGAAAAACTTAAAGAAATATTTCCCGAACATCGTTATAAGATTGAAACCTCACAACACACGTTTGAATTTTATGTAAAATTGGGATTTGAAATTTCGCATAGAGTAAAAGACGGTTTTGGTCTAGGCCTGGACAAAATTGTTATGTGGTTGAAATAATTGTTTAATTAATTTTCCATTTCATCTAAAATGAGCTTATGATAGTTTATGACTCAAATAAAAATTGGTTTAAGGATATTTCTAATTTGGCCAGGAGCTGGACCATGGTAAAAATCGTCCGCTCAGTAATTGCGTTGGGATTATATACCCTAATTATATGCGTTCTTCATGTTGAGTTATTTCCTGAATCTTACAAAACATATGTCGGCAGTGTTTTCTCATTGCTGGGAATTGTGTTAAGTATTTTGCTTGTATTTAGGACAAATACGGCTTATGACAAATGGTGGGAGGGTAGAAAACAGTGGGGTGCTCTTGTCAATAATACCAGAAACCTGGCTGTATACGCACATTCCCAATTGCCTGATTCTGACAAACCCATCCGCAGATACCTCGCAATCCACATTAGCAATTTTTGTCTTTCATTGGTCGATCATCTTAGAAATGGGGTTGATCTGAAAAATTTAATAATGCTCGGCGAAGGAGAAAAAAAGATTTATAAGTCAAAAAATCACATACCAAATTTTGTTTCAATGCAAATCCAGAAATGTTTGCACGATGCTTATAAAAGGGGGGAAATGACAGAGGCGGATATGATTAATATTAGGCCTATGCATCAATCCCTCTTGGATATTTTGGGAGCCTGTGAGCGAATCAAAAAAACACCCATTCCATTTTCATACAGTGTTTATATTAAAATTTTTATTCTGGCATATGGGTTAATGTTGCCTTTTGCTCTTGTTTCTGAAATGCAATATTGGGCCATTCCTGCCGTAATGTTTGTATTCTTTGCTTTTATCGGGGTGGAAATGATGGGTGGTGAAATTGAGGAACCTTTCGGCTTGGACTGCAACGATCTGCCAACCGGTACAATTGCCAATACAATCAAGGAAAATGTATTTGAAATTCTGGAAGTAGACATGCTGGAAGAATGCAAGGCAAGTCCTGAGATTTATCAGAAGATTTTTTAAATAGAATCCTGTGCCATTTTAAAATCGATGGGGATTTCCAAATAGTCTACATTTTTCTCTTTTCCCGCTAATCGTTCAATTCTCTTGTCAAGTGCGGGATGAGTACTTAACCATTCGGGGATAAAATGGTCTTTTTTTGATTGAAGTGAAATAAAAAAAGCAGTCAGATGCTGAGGGTTAATATTGGCATTCTGGAGCAAATCAAATGCAAAATCATCCGCTTCATATTCCATTTTTCGTGAAAATGAACTGCTAATAACCGCTTTAGCCACCTGCTCAACTATTACAGGGTCACCACCTGAAATAATTACTGTTATTGTTGTAATTCCGAGTTCCTTAATGAGATTCTTTACCACATGTCTTTTTTGGCCATGGCCGATTTCATGTGCAAGAACCGCTGCCAGTTCTTCCGGTTTTTCACATTCCTCAATCAGGCCTTTAAACACATATATTTCTCCGGAAAAGGCACAAAAAGCATTGATTTCTTCACCTTCAAGAAGGGTAAAGGAATAATCGTATTTCGGTGTATCAAGACCTTTTAATAATCTTCTTCGAACGGTATCGAGAAGTGTATTAAAACTCGAATCGCTGCTAAATTCAAACTCACTAAGTATAAAACTCTGTATGGTTTCAGCGATTTCCTCTTCCTGTTCTACTGTAATGAAATCGTCCTGTACAACAGGTTCAGACCAAAGGCTAAAAGCAAACCAGACAAGTCCAAAAAGCGCAAGTAAAATCAGAAGATCTCTAAAAATTCTCATTTTATAATCTCGGGGCCCTGTTTTCGAAATCTTTGACCTGTTCTACCTTATTTGCAAATGCCACTTTATAAGAAAGCGGTCCGAAAAATATAAAATAGTACATCCTTCCTTTTCTGGCCCATATGGCGGCAACAATGCTCATGATTAAATAGAACACATTGGCGATAATAACAGCGGCCAGATAGCCAAAATACAATCGGGTAAATTCCAAATCGTAAATGAAATTTCTCACTGTCCAGAATACCAAAACGATATTCATAAGACTGGTGGGAAGCTGGCTGATCAAAGACTGGAGCGCATGAAAATGGACAAATGCGCTTTTCTTTTTATTGAGATAATAATAAATAACAGCGGCAATGAGATTTATAATAGGCAAGGGCAAGCCTGCCGCTAATGCGGCAAACATCATAAAATAAGAGCCCATTGCATCCTCACGCTCCCGCGTTGGGATTTCATTCGGTTGTGGTATTTCCTTGTATTTGTTCTGTTCCTGCATCTGGTTTTCCTGTATCTGGTTTTCCTGAAAATGGTGGATAGTCATCCGTTAACAAACTCATATAATTATTTACCCTGAAAGACCAGCGTGAAGTACCAACGTTAAACTCATGCCAGGATTTAGGGTATTTGCCGGTAAACAATACTGCCCACCAGGCAAGAAATATTAAAACCAAAGTAGCTAAAGTTCTAAAAAGTAAAATAAATCCATGTGGAAGTAAAACATAAAAACCTCCAAATAGTACTTTTAGTATGAGAATTCCTCGATCAAGTTTTTCTGGATAGGGAATTTCAACGGTTACATGTTCATCCTCTGCATTGAGCCCAAATCTTGGATAATCATCGGCAAGGTTGTTTAATCGCGCATTAACTCTTGTATTCCATCGAATTAGTTTTACTTGAAATTCAAACATACTTTCCGGATACCTTCCGGTAAACAATATTGACCAGAAAGCAATGAAAGTAAGTATTGCACTCCAGATGCTCAGAAAAGCAAGTAAGAACAAATGTGGAAGTGCGATATAGATAAAGCCAAATAAGGTTCTAAGGAGCAATTCACTTCTGGAATAGCGCTCCTGATAAGCGATTTCAAATGTTGCCATGATTATTTTATTAGAGTTTTTATTCGAGAGTAGAAATTTTGAATCCTAATGTAAAACTTATTTGATATATAATAAAATAAATATATATGATTCATTGAGATTCAGCGAAGTTTTTAAAGTCCACCATGAATTTATAACTCGTTTTTTTAAAGGATGAGCCAAATAAAAAAGCGATAATTTTCATTAATCCTTTAAATCTGAATTCACTTATGGTCTTCCATTTGGTTGTTTTATCATCAATAACGTAGAAATAATTTTCCTGGATATTAAATACCCCTTTTGCCTCATAGGTCCCGCTAAATTCTTCAGGCAAATTGCGTTTGGTAATAGTTTCGATCATTTCAGTTTTACGGCCATTCATGTCGTATAACAATCGTGACTTTGCACCTTTTTGCCCAACTTCACCACTAATATGCTCAAAACTTATTAAACCTTTTTGCCATTTCGACATATTATCGGGATTATCAAATAATCGTATTACTTCCTCTCTTGGCTTATTTATATTAATTTCCAGCTCGTATTTCATAAAATAATTGTCAAAATTTAATATTCCCTTTACTTTGAATGCTAGTCATAATAGTAAATTTAATATTTCCATTGAAAAGATAGCTATGCGAATTCTATTGATATTTCTGATGTTGAGTTTAGTTGTTGATTCCAAATCACAAAATGCCGGCATAACAATTCTACCTATGCAATCGACTGATGTACACCCATTTACAAGTACAAAAGTTAATAGAAGTGAAAATAATTTTCAATTCGCAATCGTAACGGATCGAACGGGCGATAAGAGACCAGGTGTTTTTATGGATGCCATAAATAAATTGAATTTGCTTCAACCCGAATTTGTAATGTCAGTTGGGGATTTGATCGATGGCTATACCGAAAATATTCCGGTGCTGGAACGTCAATGGGAAGAGTTTGATGGTTTTATCGAGAAACTGGATATGCCCTTTTTCTACGTTCCGGGAAATCACGACATCACCAATCAGGTCATGGAAAATCTTTGGAAAGAAAGATTAGGAGATACTTATTATGCTTTTACATACAAGGGTGTTCTATTTCTTTGTCTTAATTCCGAAGATCAAAAACGCGGGGCGGGGAGAGGAACCATTTCGGATAAGCAATTTGATTGGATCAGTAAAACACTAAAAGAAAATGAGAATGTAAAACACACCCTGGTATTCATGCATCAACCGCTTTGGACCCAGGAGGATACAAAAAGGTGGAAGGATGTAGAAAATTTGCTTAAAAACAGATCACATCACGTGTTTACCGGTCATTACCATCGATACACTAAATACGAAAGAAATCAAGGCAAATATTTTGTCTTGGCAACGACCGGTGGGCGAAGCAATCTAAGGGGACCCGGATTTGGTGAATTTGATCATGTAGTTTGGGTGACCATGAAAAATGGTGAGGCAATTGTTGCCAATCTTTTACTTGAGGGTATTTGGGATGAAAACGTGGTCACTGAAGATGTCAGAAACGAAATCAATTATTTGCAGGATAAATCACCGATTGAATTTCAACTGATCTATACCAATGATATAATTGAAAATGAGGCGAAAATTGTAGCCAGTATTACCAATGATGAAAACGTACCATTAAAAATTCGATTCAATCCCGGATTTAGTTTTGACCTGATAATTTATGGGGATAAGGAAGAAATAATCGTTCCGCCAAACTCCGTTGGGATGTACGAAATGACAATGCTAGTAAAGAATAAACAAGAGATTGGTAATATACGCCCCGTAACATTAAAGGCAACGCTAACTTATACGGGTAGAAGTGAAACAGAGATAAAACTGCCTTTTGAATACCGATTAAAACCAATTAGGAAAAATTTTATTGAAAAGGCCAAAAAGAAAATTTCTGTTGATGCCGATTTAAAAGACTGGGAAGATCTTAACTACAAAATTTTACCGGAAAGCAATGCTAGTGTTCAGGCAAATTTTGACTTAAAATACGATAAGGATATGCTTTATCTGGCGGCTAAAATTAAAGATAATAATGTGATTAGCTATGGCAGTGGCAGGCCATGGACTCAGGATTATATTGGCATTTGTCTCAATGCTGAAATAGCAGAAAAAAGCGCATTGAGTGTGGGAGAAGGCTGGTATAAAAATGAAATGTATTTTCTAATGACTCCGGAGAAAGGCAAAAATGAATCGCAAACATGGAAGAGCGAAAAACTGCCTGAAGGAAGTCAATACGCTTGCAAAGCAAATGAAGAAGGCTATACTTTTGAATGGGCCATTCCACTTTCATACATTGAGCAATTGCAAGGTAAAGACTGGAAAAATTTCAGGTTCAACCTAATTGTTGGAGATAAAGATTTTGATGAAGAAGATCCGAAGATGTATTACTGGCAGCCAAACTGGAGAGGGGATGAGAATTTTCTGGGGTCGGGGATGTTCTTTAGAAATTAAGAATTACGAATTTCGGATTACGAATGTGTAATATAATGTGATATGGAATTGTCCCGGCGCAGATTTGAGACTAAAACCGAAAATTGATGCGGGGTCGGGTTGAAAGAAGTTACTGGAGTCAAAAGAGATTATTGTGAAATGCACTGGAATGACGAAAACATTGAAGGGGATCCCGTGTCCCCCGCCATGCCGCGGGGCGTGGGAATAATCAACTCAAACTTTTCAATTGCTTCTCCTAAACCTTAATCATGCTTATTATATTTTTTCGATTTCATGTTATTCAGTATCTACCCATTAAATGTATTTAGATATTTATTTTATGAATTTTATGATAAAAGTTTGATGTTATATTTTTTTTTTTTGATTAGAGCTGCAACAACAAAGTAAGAACGCATGAAGAGATTTTATATAACTCTAATATCATTACTATTTATTTTCTCAAATGTATTAAGTCAAAGTCACTTGGAATGGCAATTGAACGGAACTGATGTGACCACAACAATCCAATCTGATAATGCTGCGCCAGGGGGTACACCTAATTCAAACCTTCCGGCAATAAATATTAATTGGAATTATGCAGACACTGAGATTTCAACTACTCACTATAGAAATTTTCAGATTAAAAATGAAGGGTTTACCGGGGGATTAAAATTTAAATACAGCGGAAATAATTCTACCTACACCAATATCATAGGTTTAGGACCATTGAATTTAGATGTTTATGGAGGTTTTGTAACTCATAACCAATCGACTTTCAAGGATAATGCAACTTTTGAGGATGATATATTAATGTTAAATAGCAAGATTTCTATTGGAGAAACTTATGCTGATATCAATATTGGTTCTCATAAATTTCAGGTAAAAGGAAGTTCCAATTTAATTGGAGATTTAAATGTTCAACAAAATTTTTCCGTTTCAAACCTTTCTACATTCAATGGAATTTCAAGGCATGAAAATAACGTAGAAATCCGTGAAAGTAATTATCTTGAATTTGGCTATGGTGTTGAGAAAGAAGTGAACGCTGGAAAAATTGGTTATCAAATCTGGACTCCAAATCTCGATATCGTGGGCGCGGGTGAAGAAGTTGGAGAGCGACAAATTAGGTTATGGGATAAAGTTACTATTGGTAATCGTAACAATGGACCCCATTCTGACGCTGAACTTCATGTAAACGGTAAAATAGCGGCAAGACGCGTTATAGTCACAGCACATAACTGGTCAGACTATGTTTTTGAAGATGGATATGAGCTGAGAAATATTCAAGAACTAGACGATTATATTAAAGAAAATGGGCATTTACCTAATATCCCAAGTACAAAAGAGGTGATGGAATCTGGGGTAGATGTTGCGGATATGAACCGCCTATTGCTTGAAAAAATAGAGGAACTCACTCTTTATGTGATAGATCTGCAAGGGCAAATAGAAGACTTAGGCAAATAATTCGGGTCATAATTCAATGAAACAATAATTAATTTGAAACGATCAGAATTGAAAATTTAATTCAGGGAATTTCAAAGTTGGACAAATTTCGATTCAAAAACTTTACTCATCTTGGCAGGCAAACAACGTATAACAATTGACACCATTAACTAATTTTTTTAGGGGTGAAGTTAACTGTTATCTAAAGAGACAATATCAATGAAAAATCAATTTGCATTAATTTTTTCAATTTTTATTCTCAGCACTTTTATTGCTTGCAATGAAGATTGCGAAGACCCGTGCAATGTAGATTGTAATAATTATGACCCTTGCTGTGGACAGACTAAATCAGATGCCAGTTTTACAATTTACGAGCTTTTGGGTAATGGACCGAAACCCAGTGATGGATTTGAATCTAAAGATGTTGCTACAGACACGATTCTGAATTCAAATTTCGCGCTGTTCAGGGCAGATTTCGAAGCTGACTATTACGAATGGAGTGTGGGCACGGATCCGCGTGTTTGGAATACAAGGGAATTTTCATTGCGTTTTGGATTACCAAATTACACTCCGATTCCTATTACTCTAAAAGTGTATAAAGAAAGTGACAAAACTTGTTTTCCGAATAATAGTGATACTGCTGTTTTTACTCGCCTACTCATCACTGTTCCCAAAGACAGTTCAAGAGTACTTGGTCGTTTTGAAGGCTATATGGAAAGTGCTCCTGAGGAAAAAAACTTTTTTGAAATTGATACCACAACAGATTTTTGGGGTGATCGAAAATATTCCATTGCAGGCATTACACCTAAATGCTCAACAAGTAGTTTGGGTGGCGGGGGACTAGAAGATATTCAACTAGGTTATCGGAGTTTTTATCTGAGCTCTATCGGTACTAAGATCGGTTGTTGCAATGGTCTCAGTGCTTTTGGAGTGGTAGATAATAATAAAAATTTACTTATGGATTTCGGGATATTTCCTTTTAATCCAAATGACACCTGCCAATGGAGTGTTTTGAATGATCCTTATGTAAATGACATTTTTTCCGGTATCAAACAATAATAAGTATGAAAAACTATTATGCTATTCTTTTTTTGATGGTCATATCTTCACCATTGGCTGCTCAACAAATACCGTGCCCTCCAACTGGAGTAATGACCGACCCTTCAAATCCCGTAAATAATCAACATCCAAATTATCTAAACAACTTTTTCGATTGGACTCAGGATCCATACAACGTAAATTTTGTTGGAGGGGCTGTTCAACAACAGGCAAATCCTTACAATGTTAATAATGGTGGGGTAACAAGTCTTTACGGTACAGACGATTTTGAGCCCGAAGACGGTTGGGAATTACTTTATGTTGATTTAGGACTTGATAAACTGGGTAACCCTCTTCTTCCACCGACAGCATCCGGGCAACTCTTCTTTGTTTTATATAATAAATTCCGTTCTATCATTAGGGTATTTGTAGCTATTGATCAACTAAACCAAAACAACCTGACCGAAATTGTGCTGGAAATTGAAGGTGACTATAATACAGCACTTTTAGGCTCAGTTAACAAAGTGCAAAAACCTCTTAAAAATTTTGATCCAACCGCGGTAGCATCCAATGTTCAGAAGCTAACCAATGGAGGCACTCTTGTGAAACATTGGCATTATGCCGATTTTCCGGTCAATTATGATCCGTGCACCTGTACACCTCCCATTAGTAATCCAGGCGGGATCAGTAATTTGAAATTTGATGTAAATTTAATTGATGAAGCCACAATAGAATTAAAAGGCTTTAGTAATGGTAGTATTCAAACTATCGTTAATAAGGCAAATGCAAGCTCTTCCAGTTCTGCAAATTGGAATGACTTCTACGGGACAGTTAAAAAAGCGGGACAGTTAATAGAAACAGGGAAAAAAGGCTATAAATCTTTTAGTGTATTTAAAACGGATGCAAAAAATACAGCAACAGGGAAAAGTAAAGAAACCGACATGAAATCGGGTATTGATAATCTCGGAAGCTTTTTAACAAACAATATTCCTGAATTAAAAGCTGTGCCTTATATCTCGGAAGCCTTGTCAATAATAGACTTTTTCGTAGGTGGTGGCAAAAAAAAGGATGGTGCAAACACTGTGTCATTACCGCCAATGTCAATACAACTTGAACATAATTTTAGTGGGACTCTAACTTCCAATTTTAACTATTTTACAAAACCACTATTTACTCCAGGTTCCAGTTTTGTACCTAATAATCAACTACCCAATTTTGATGATCGATATCCTTTATATAATGAAATTTTGGGGGTTTATACCTTGTTGGAAAAACCAATAATTGAAATGTATACCGGGTGGACTTATCGGCAAGTTTCGAGTTTACCAGGCGGATATTATGAAACTCGGATTAGGAAGTGGTTTAATATTAATCAACAGAGTATAAAAATTGCCTTAAATCCTGCTTCAGACTTAAACATTGTTGAAGAATACTTTCAACTGAATGTTGTTGATTTAAATAGACATAGTATTATAGCTACAAGTGGCGGATCTGTTATTAATGACACACAATGGACATCCGACTTAATACCCCTGGCTTGTGCAGAAGAAAATGCAATAATTATAGATGAAAGTAAGATTGGTTTTATTCATCCAAATTTAAATATTGACGACCTTAATCTATCTTTAATTTTAGTTTTTGAAAATAACAATGGAGAAAAATTCTTACATAAAAGTACATGGGAAACTGAATTAGTCGTTCATTCATATTCTTACGGTCCTGATAATAGTCAATGGATTCCTTATGGAGCTATATACAATTACAATTGGTTTAACAAATCTCCTTTTGACAGTAAAAACAATGGTTTCTTCGGTGCTACTCAGAATCTAAATATCAATAACTCCACGATTGACGAAGATGTTAGTGCCTTGGAAACAATTACAGTAAGTAATAGTACTATAACAGCAACGGCTGTTCATCCCGTGAACCCGGGTTTCACCAACGTTATTGCTGGGCATACTATTGATGTAAATTCTGAGTCAGACCTATTACCAAATTCAGATTTGCAAATCAGTCGATTGGGTAGAAGCTGCGATGCGTCTATAATCTTGGCTACAGCTGCAGAAATCAATAACATTTGTAATAGTAATGACTACCAAGCCCAAAAAATTCAGACGAAAATTGGTTTGGATTATGGACAAGAAGCATTTCAGAATTCAAACTTTACTTTCATAACATACCCCAATCCGGCAGATGATTTCGTTAAAATAGCTTTATCTGAAAACTTCTCAGAAATAAACGAGCTTGAAGTAATTGTGATGGATATCGCTGGGAGAGTCTTAAAGATCGAAAACAGAATAGCTAAAACTGCTAATCATTTCATACTTGTAACAGCCGACTTGAAAAGTGGTATTTATCTTCTTGAAGTAAAAGCTGGAGGTCAAAAAAGCGTGAAAAGGATTTTTATAGATTAGCATTCACAATTACGAAAAATAATTTAGTGTTACGAATTAGCTAAGGGATAAGAATTACCTTGGTTCGAGGATGCTTTTTAAAAACTGAAAATTCAAACAATAGGGAAGATCCAAAGCTTCATCACTCCAATCCCGTAATTTGTGCGGAGATGCAAAGCGAGTTCTTGGAGACTACAATTTTTTACTGGAAAAAAAATAGATTCCAGTGACTAGCACTGGAATGACGAAAACATTGTAGGGGAACCCGTGTCCTGCAACAAATGTGGGAATGCACGGGAATAATCAACTTAGGCTCTCCAACTGCTTCTCTAGAACCTTAATCCTTTCTTCGGCGTCTTGCTGCTTTTGTTTTTCCTTGGCAACAACTGCTTCCGGAGCATTATTCACAAAGCGTTCATTGCTGAGTTTTTTACTCACCGAAGCCAAAAAGCCTTTGGTGTATTCCAGTTCCTCCTTGAGTTTTTTCTGCTCTTCTTCCACATCGATACTTTGATCCATTGGAATATGTAGCTTGTCTTTTCGAACAATCAGAGCAAAATCACCTGAGCCGGCTTCCTGGTTAAATTCAAGTGCATCAATATTGGCCAGCTTTTTAAGTACTGACTCAAATCGCTGATACACCTGAATATCGGCGGTTTCGATGTTTAAATTCAATACGATTTTAGGTGAAATCTGTTTTTCATTTCTGAAATTTCGAATTGCAGAAACAACTTCAAAAATTCTGTTGGCCTGATCGATAATTTGTTCATCATAGCTATGTGTTTCCGGCCATTCAGCTACAATCAGACAGTCTTTTTCATCCCTGTCTCTCAGCTTGGACCATATTTCCTCACTGATGAAAGGTGTAAATGGATGCAGTACTCTTACAAGCTTGTCAAAGAATTGCAATGTAGCATTGTAGGTATGTGCATCAATAGCCTGCTGATAGGGTGGTTTGACCATTTCGAGATACCAGGAGCAGAAATCATCCCAAACCAGTTTGTAGACAGTCATTAATGCATCCGACATACGGTACTTGGAGAAATGGTCTTCAAGTACTTGAAGTGAATCGCGAAAGCGATTCTCAAACCACTCAATCGCGATCTCATTTTCAGGTCTCTTTTTTTCATCAACTTCCCAACCGCGAACCAGTCTGAATGCATTCCAGATCTTATTATTAAAATTCCTTCCCTGTTCACAGAGTTTTATATCAAAAAGAAGGTCATTACCCGCGGGTGAGGATAGAAGCATGCCTACACGTACCCCATCTGCTCCGTATTTGGCAATCAATTCCAAAGGATCGGGAGAATTACCCAATGACTTGGACATTTTTCTGCCTTGCTTATCTCTTACAATTCCCGTAAGATAAACCTCATTAAATGGTCTTTCCCCTTTGTATTCGTATCCGGCGATGATCATTCGGGCCACCCAGAAAAACAAAATTTCCGGTGCGGTGACTAATGTATTAGTCGGATAGTAATAATTGATGTCTTTATTATCAGGATTCTTAAAGCCGTCAAAAACAGAAATCGGCCATAGCCAACTTGAAAACCAGGTATCGAGTACATCTTCATCTTGCTTTAGGTCTTCTTTTTGCAATTTCTCGTTTCCTGTTTTCTGTTTTGCTTTTCTCAGCGCTTCATCTTCATTTTTAGCAATTACAAAATCAGATCCATTGATATACCAGGCCGGTATTCTATGTCCCCACCATAACTGGCGTGAAATACACCAATCCCGAACATTTTCCATCCAATGCCGATACATGTTTTTAAATTTTGGAGGAATAAGTTTAATGGTGTCATTCATCACATTTTCATAGGCTGGTTTTGTGATTTCATCCATTTTTAAAAACCACTGCATGGACAATTTGGGCTCAATGACCGCGTCTGTTCTTTCAGAAAATCCTACGCTGTTTTGGTATTCTTCGATTTTGGCCATTTGACCGAGCGACTCCAACTCTTTGGCTATCTTTTTCCTGACTACAAATCGATCTTCATTTTCATAATGCAAACCGTATTTATTCAATGTTCCATCATCATTGAATATCTCTATGCTTTCAAGTTGATGCTTTTGACCTAGTTCATAGTCATTAATATCATGTGCAGGAGTGACTTTTAGACATCCAGTACCAAATTCCATACTTACGTATTCATCCTCAATTATTGGCACTAAGCGATTGGCGATAGGAACAATGACCTTTTTGCCTTTTAAGTCCTTATATCTTTCATCATTTGGATTTATACATACGGCTGTATCTCCTAAAATGGTTTCAGGCCTCGTCGTTGCTATTGTGACCTCTCTGTCTTCTCCTTCTATTTTATAATTGACAAAATACAATCTGGAATTCACATCTTTATAGACCACTTCATCATCAGAAATAGCGGTTTTTCCTTCTGGATCCCAATTGACCATTCGAATACCGCGATAAATCATTCCTTTTTCATAAAGATCAACGAAAACGTAAATCACTGCTTCTGAAAGGGATTCCTCCATGGTAAAACGCGTGCGGTCCCAATCGCAACTTGCACCTAATTTTTTTAATTGTTCAAGAATTATACCACCGTATTTTTCTTTCCATTCCCAGGCGTGCTCCAGGAATTTTTCTCTGCCGATTTCCTTTTTACTTAATCCTTTTTCTTTCAGCATGGCCACTACTTTTGCTTCTGTGGCAATTGAGGCATGATCTGTTCCGGGAACCCACAATGCTTCAAAACCTTTCATTCTGGCGCGGCGAATTAAAACATCCTGAATGGTATTGTTGAGCATATGGCCCATATGCAAGACACCGGTTACATTTGGAGGAGGAATTACAATGGTATATGGTTTCCTGGAAGGGTCTGGACTTGATTTAAAAAAGCCATTTTTCATCCAGTGTGAATACCATTTGTCTTCTACTGCAACAGGATTGTATTTGGTTGATAATTCTTCAGCCATTATTTTTTCAATAATTGAATCGCGAAATTGAGAAATAATGTGGAAAATCCTGAATAAAAAGCAATTTGCTTCTGTCGTGTTTCGCTATTTTTCAACAATATATCTGTAAAGAATTGAAATATTGAAATTGAATATGAATTTATCGAATGGGTTTTAAGCATTCGATTCAAAATGAATAAGTTTGCATCAAAATGAATGCAGGAATGGATATAGAAAAAAATTTGACATCATGGATTGAAGTTGATCCAAATTCGGATTTCAGTATTTACAATCTGCCTTATGGTATATTCAAGACCAAATCTTCGGAATTCAGGCCGGGCGTAAGAATTGGAAACTTCATTATTGATTTAAGTCAATTGGCAGAATTGGGTTACTTCGATTCATTACCTACTACCGACCTTTCGGTATTTTATGAATCTGTTTTGAACCCATTCATAGCACAAGGTAAAAAACATTGGACCGCTACAAGAAAGCGATTAATAGAATTATTCAGAAAGGAAAATGAAGATCTTAAAAAGAATAAAGATCATCAAAAAGCCATTTTGGTGCCGGTTGAAGATGCAATCATGGGTATGCCGGTTGATGTGCCTGACTATACCGATTTTTATTCGAGCATAGAGCATGCGACAAATGTTGGTATCATGTTTCGGGGAAAAGAGAATGCATTGATGCCCAACTGGAAACATTTGCCTGTAGGATATCACGGAAGAGCAAGCTCAATTGTGGTTTCGGGTACACCCATTCATCGGCCCAATGGACAGTCCAAAGCAGATGACGCCGATGCACCCAGTTTTGGTCCAAGCAAATTATTTGACTTTGAATTGGAGATGGCATTTATTACCGGTGTAAATACGAAATTGGGTGAATCCATTCCTGTTGAAAAAGCCGAAGATTATATATTCGGAATGGTTCTTTTCAATGATTGGTCTGCAAGAGATATTCAAAAATGGGAGTATGTCCCATTGGGTCCATTTTTGGGTAAGAATTTTGGTTCATCCGTTTCACCCTGGATCGTCACCATGGATGCACTGGCTCCATTCAGAGTAGAAGGGCCAAAACAAGATCCAAAACCACTTGACTACTTAAAAGTATACGGCAAAAACAATATAGACATTAATCTTCAGGCCAGTATTATAACTTCAGAAGGAGCTGAGAAAGTAATTAGCAATACTAATTTTAAGTATATGTATTGGAGTATGAGTCAGCAATTAGCTCATCATACGGTAAATGGCTGTAACATAAGAGTTGGAGACATGTATGCATCCGGGACAATTTCCGGACCCACAGAAGATTCCTATGGTTCACTTTTGGAATTAACCTGGCGCGGTTCTAAACCCATTGCAATGCCCGATGGCAGCGAACGTAAATTTCTACAGGATGGCGATACATTAGTGATGAAAGGTTTTTGTAAAAAAGACGATATACGCGTGGGTTTTGGAGAAGTTAGTGGGAAAGTACTACCATCGAAATGAAAAAATCCTTTAAAACCATAGATCCTAAAATTGTAAGCACACCTGAATTTCACGGTTATTTGTTAGGAGCTGTAACACCGCGACCAATTGCTTTTGCAAGTACGGTAGACAACAAGGGCAATGTCAACTTAAGTCCCTTTAGCTTTTTTAACGCATTTGGAGCCAACCCACCTACACTTATTTTTTCTCCGGCGCGAAGGGTTAGAAATAATACCACAAAGGACACGCTTGAAAATGCTAAAAGCACGAAGGAAGTTTGCATTAGCATTGTTAGTTATGATATTGTTGAGCAGATGTCTTTGTCAAGCACGGAATATGATTCCGGTGTTAATGAATTTATAAAATCCGGTTTAACTGAAATGCCCTCAACCCGGATAAAGGCTCCCGGAGTATTGGAAGCACCTGCCTGTTTTGAATGCAGGGTAACCGATATTATTGAAACAGGTTCTGAAGGAGGTGCTGGAAATCTGATTATTTGCGAGGTACTATTAGCCCATATTGATCAATCCATTTTGGATGAAAACGGTAAAATCGATCCATTTAAACTTGATTCGGTAGGAAGAATGGGAGGTGATTGGTATGTAAGAGCACAGGGAGATGCACTTTTTGAAATTGCCAAACCATTGAGAAATAAAGGTATCGGCGTCGATAATATTCCGGACAACATCAGACTTTCTGATGTACTTACAGGAAATAATTTAGGTCAGCTGGGAAATGTCGAATCTATTCCCGAAGAAAATGAGGTGATAGAATTCAGACAAAACGAAGAGATTTCCGAACTCTTAAATCAAAACTACAATGACCGTGAAGTTTTAAGAAAGGCACTACATATTCATGCACAAAAACTTTTGAGTCAAAAAAAAGTCAAAGAAGCCTGGTTGACTTTGTTGCAGGATTAAAAAAAAAGGGTCAATAAATGACCCTTTTTATTATTCTCATTGAATGTATTATTCAATAATTATTTTTCTGGTATATCCACTATTATCTTCAATTACTTTAATGAGATAAATACCCTTTTTGTATTCCTGAAGATTTATTGATTTTGAACTAGTGTCATTTATTTCGTCTTCAAGTATAACTTTTCCAGTTAAATCCATAATGTAAATTTTACCATTGATCAATCGATCTGAATTGATGGTAAATACACCATTGGAAGGGTTGGGCACAATTTCAAAAAATTGCTCATTCAAATCAGCAATTCCTGAAACCACATTTACACTCTGACAAACCGTATCTGAACCATTGCTATTGCTGGCAACAAGGCAAACCTGGTAAGTTCCTAGATTGAGATAGGTATTTGTCGGATTTTGATCCGTAGAGAAATTGCCATCTCCAAAGTCCCATGACCATGCGGTAGCACCTACAGAAGCATCTGTGAATGCTACAGTGTTATTTCCCAGTAGAGTATAATTAAATTGAGCCAATGGAGCAGAAGCACCGGTTACATTAACTACAACCTCAATTGTATCATTACAGGGAGAATCATCCAATGAATTTCCGCCATTGAAATTGTCAACCCAAACTTTAATGGTATTGTTTCCGGCAATTGTAGGTGTCCATGAATTCAAGAAAGAGAATGATTCGCTATCTCCCTGATTATCCATGTTTAGATTGTTAAGGTTCTGATTAACCGGAGTACCACCATTCACACTATAATGCAATGTGAGGTTAGATGTTGCACTGTCTTTCCAGTTTACAATTTCTCCACTAATAGGAACAGGATTGCCAACGCTTGCATTGCTAATAGGATCTAGACTGGCCATTCCAATGTCATAACCAATTAAATCCTGTGAGAATGTAGCCTGATAAACTTCTTTGGTTCCATTTTCCTGAACAAATGCTACCACATCTAAATCAAAAAACTCTTCAATCGTATGATTATTACTGTGGTTAATTGGCTGTGTGGCATTTGGCGGTAATATGTAGCTGCCATTAAATGTATATGAAAAAGTGAAGGTTTGAGGTACATTCTTTTGTAATGCTCCTATGGTTGTACCATTTGCATTAGGCAACATTTTCTTCATAACATGATCAAATTCTGTCTCCCCATTTGAAGATACATTGTTATAAGTCAGTTTTTCAATAACTGCTAAGTGCAACACATTATTTCCGGGGAAGTCCGAGTATGGTGTGACTGTAACATTTACCGTAACCGTCTTGCATTCTACTCTAATTTCAGAGTGAATATCCATAAATGAAGGTACTCCGGAAAACTGATTTAATAAGGAATTGGTATAGGAATTGGTATTTCCATTCCATCCACCATCAACGGCCATATTAGGGACAGAATTTACACCGTAATATTGTCTTCGGGTCAATCCTTCGAGCGTATAATAAGGATCACCATTACCAGGCCATGACATCTGATATTTTAAAATTACAGGTGTTTGACTGCTATTAGAGAATATGGAATTCAAATTGGCATTTCCCGGATTACAAGGGCCACAGGATGAAGATGTAAACACTTCATGCAATGCCAATCTTGGAATTACGGTATCTACCACCTGAATTATTGTGGAAATGGTATCATTTGAAGGATTCTGATCGGCATTACCGTTAATATTTGAAGCCCATATATCAATGGTATAAGGTTGCGAAATCGAAGGATTCCAGCTTGTAGGGTGCGTAAAATTATAATCACTAAATGATGTAATATTCACCCCAGTTATATTTGAGGTAACTGCTGCCCCACCATCTACACTATAGTTTAAATCAAATGAAGTTACTGTTGCTGATCCTAAATTGGTCAGTTTTCCTGTTACATTAAATGGAGCTGAACTCAAATTAAGAAAACCATTCATGGTATTCTCAGATGCTGTCATATCGTATTGCGACTGGGTTCCCGGAATGAATTCCCAATACCAGTTGTCAGATCTGTCTGCTAAACTTGTGGCAACATTAGGATGTGTATTTGGTGAATTTACATCCTGAACAGCTGTTGTTCCATTTATTTGTACGCCTATTGTAAGGTTGATAGAAGTAACAGTTTGGTTATTTCTTTGATCTACAAAATAAATTTTGTCCGTACCTTCTTCCAAAACCACACTGAAATAAGTCCATCCGCTCAAGCCAGGATAGCTATAGGAAGCGAAAAATATCCAATGTTGTCTGTTGGGAGCTGTACCAAATGTTTTGATAACTATATTATCATTAGAACCCGAACCATTCAAACCCCAAACCATGGCAGAATTATCTGGAATACTTGCGCTGGGTAAAGCTGTATTACTTGTGTTTGGCACCGCTGATGCGGAAGTTGTAAAAGTAACAACGCCTGTTGTTGAAGCTTTGTATTGTGTTACCGGTGATCCATTGAAGTTAAAGGTAAAAGGTATTGTCTGAACAGGAGACCAGACCGGAGTAGAACTCGGTCCCTGAATTTGAGTCCAGGATGCATCCAGACCACCTCCAAACGGGAATTCGTCATCGTTATTTAAACCACCGGGATTACTTCCCGTGTTTACCGGCGGAAGATAAAAGTACTGCGCACTGGCTAAGAAACCAATGGCAATAAAAAAGGTAAATAGTATAAATTTTTTCATAATAGATTTTATTGAGCTACGAAAATAAATAAATACGTCGAATCAAAAAACATTAATTATTTCAATGGTCAGTACGGATTAGAACAACGAGCTTTGTCGGTCGAGAATTTTAGGAAACCGGAAATGTTGATTCAATTCTGTATTTAACCTTTTTAGATAGTGTTGAGACAGTTCTACTCCCAGAGATTCATCTTCCTGATGAAGAAAAAAATAGAGTTCCCGAATTCCGGTTTCAATGAATGAAATTGTTCTATTGGACCATTGATCAATTCTTTTATAATCTGTGGCATGCAAGTTATTTCCTTTGAATCTGATAAGTGCAATATCACTGGTCAAATTGAGATGCAAAACATCTCTTCTGCCCGGAGTATCGGTGATGACCGTTGCTATGTTTTTTGCATGCATGTATATAAGAATTTCATTCCATGCCGATTTATTTCTAAACCAGTCTTCATGGCGAAATTCAATGGCAAAAGACATATCTTCCGGGAGCAGATCAATAAATTTTTTGAGTTCTGAAATATGCTCAGGACTGAAATGCGGAGGCAATTGCAAAAAAGATACGCCTAATCTATTTTCAAACAGATAGACATTGCTTAAGAATTCATCCAGTGAATCCGATTTTTCAGACAGTTTTTTACGATGACTGATAAATTGAGGAAATTTTGGACAAAATTTAAAATCTTCAGGTGTTTGCTCGCGCCAATTGATGACCTGTGCCTGCGTCGGAATTTTATAATAAGTGGCATTGAGTTCTATACTATTAAATTGTCGACTATAGTGGTATAAAAACTGATTGGGCCGGGTGCCTTTGGGATAGATTTTGCCAATATTACCTTTCGCTGACCATATCGGTTGACCCGTGTATACCTTTAGTGTATCAGTAGATTTGTTGATTTCCTGACTTGGTGATTTGAAAGCCGGAAGACTAAAATCGATTTCCTCGGGTTTTAGAACTGTTTTGCCAAATTTCACTTTATTCTATTGATTTTGATATGACGGAGGCATTAAATTTAATTGGGTCGCCAAATTAATAATAATCATACTTCACTTTTTAATCTTCAAACTTCAATTTGACCATAAAGCATTGCGCATTACTCATTTTGCAATCCATAATTAAAACTCCCTTTGGCATCGTTTATGCATCTCTGATTCACTAAAGGAGAATTCAGATTGAATGAGACGAAATTTTTTTAACAAAGAAATCCCAAAATATAGTATTCTAATCTTGGTAATTCTGTTTGGTGCAGAATCTTTTGCGCGCAAATACCCTCGAAATCCTATTATTGAAATTAGTATAAGTAGCGATTCTAATTTTGTACCGGAGTTTGACAGCCATTTGAGTATTGGTTTGACTATTAAATATGAAAATGGCAAAATCCGAAAAACCCGCGGTTTAAATAAGGGCACAAAATCATGGAATAAATTTGATATTAAGGTCAGTCATGGCTATTTCAAAAATGGTAGTGTTTATTTTAACAGGAAAGATGTTTTAAAGTCACCGAGTAAAACATTTACGGTCTTTGTTTCGCCCAAAAAACAAAAAGATTTTCAACGAACGCTTCAAATCCGGATTCCTTTTCTTGAGAAGATTTTTTTAGAATACGATAGTACTGCCAGCCTTGTACCTGGGTATGAAATACCCTATTGGATTGCCGAGACATACTCAAGCGGCAAGACTTTCTATTCTCAACGACATTCCAAAAAAGGTATAATTCATAATCCCTCTAAAAATCCCGTGTCGCGAAATGATTATATCATTGACTCACCCGATCAATTAATTATAAGGGAAAAAAATGTCATTCTTCCACTTAGCGATAGTATCATTTACAGTTCGATCATTTTAAACGCCCACCATAAAGAAAATACAAATCTCAACTGCAAATTACAAATACCGATTAATTACAGAGCAAACTACTTTATGGACTTTCGCGGATCTCCCGGCAGAGACGGTTATCAAGGAGCTCATGGATTTAGTTCTGAGATTGGTGATGGAGGCGATGGTGAAAAGGGTGGGGATGGCGAAAAGGGTGGAAATGGTATTGATGTGAAAATTTATGCCCTGGAACAATATATCTGGAATGGTGATACCCTGCTTCAGATTGCTTTTGAATCAGACTTTGGTGTAGAGACCTTGATTATTGATGCTAAAAAAGGGAAGATCACTTTGTTATGTGAGGGTGGTGAAGGCGGACAGGGTGGTAATGGTGGTGGTGGAGGTTATGGAGGAGATGAAACACCCGAGTATGAAGGCGGTTGGGGAGGAGACGGTGCAGATGGCGGGAATGGGGGAGACGGAGGCAATGGCAGTACCATTAAACTATATACCTCTTCAAAAATGGCCCTTGATTCCACTTTGTTCGTGATTGAAAATTTTGGCGGAAAGCCGGGCAAAGGAGGTTTAGGCGGAAAGAAAGGACGTGGAGGGGCGCTTATGGATGATGATGAAGACATAGAAGACGAGCCACTATTGCTCTCATTATTCAAGGTGGTTTTAGAATCAGTATTGACGGTTAATAATGGTTCAAAAGGCAAAAATGGCAAGCCTGGGAAAGAAGGTAAAAAAGGAAAATTAATAATAATGCATCATAAGCCTTAAATAAAATAGCTCTCTAAAGTAATTGTTGGTCAATTAGATATCGGAGTCTTAATAAGCCAGTATTCTAATTTATTTCAGGAGTGATTTAAATTTGTAAATTATCTTGGCTTTATTTTAAAGTGTTGAATTATTTGTTTGTAAACGGTTTAAAAGAGTTAAAAACCTTTATTCAAAATGGCTAAAAACAAAACATCAGAAAATGCAATAGACGTATTTGATTTTCTCGAGTCATTTGTTGAAAATGATCAGAAAAAAGCTGATAGTTATAAACTAATTAAATATATGCGTGAATGGTCAGGATTTGAACCAAAAATGTGGGGACCGACCATAATTGGTTTTGGGAGCTATCATTACAAATATGCCAGCGGACACGAAGGTGATGCCCCTTTGATAGGCTTTTCTCCACGTAAAGCTCAGTTTTCCCTTTACGTTTATTCGAAAACAGAAAAAAGTGACATGCTCTTAAAGGAATTGGGTAAATACAAAATGGGGAAAGCCTGTATTTATTTTAAAAAACTTGCCGACATAGATATTTCCATTGTTGAAAAACTAAGTATGGAAACCATTGCCTATCTAAATGAACACCATGAGTGTGCATGTAGAAATTATTAATGTTAACATTTAGCATCTAATATTGCTTTTCAAGAAATCATTCAGAGAGGAAGAGAAAGTCAGCTGCTTTCAAATCTGAGTTATCAGGGAGAAGAACGAAATATCAGATATGATCTATATAAAGAATTTAAAGCTTCTGAAGCAAACTTTGAAGGCAAAGCCTTGAAAAGACCAGTAGACTGGATTGGTATAAAGATATAGACTAAATACATTTACAAATAGGTAAAAGTCTTTGCCAATAAAAGACTATCACTCTTTATCCAACTGAGATTTCTGCCTGGCGACATACAGGTTTGCAGAGGCGTGTGCGATGAGATTTTATTAACATTTAAAGAGTCCGGCTTAAGGATGATTGTTGGACTTAATCCAAATTCCCAAAATCAATTGATCCATAATCCAAATTAAATCCGAGCCTCTTTTTCTTTATCCAAATTTCTTTTTCTTTAATCCATGAAACGTCTGGATCGCCTCACAGCTATTTTAATTCAATTGCAAAGCAAAAAGATCGTGAAAGCGCAAATGCTTGCTGATAAATTCGAGGTAAGTCTGCGTACCATTTACCGCGATATGCTCAGCCTTCAGGAAGCCGGTGTGCCAATCGGATCTCAGGAAGGGGTGGGTTATTTTCTTGTTGAAGGATATCACCTTCCTCCTGTTATGTTCAGTGAAGAAGAAGCCAATTCTCTTTTAATTGGTGCTAAATTTATTTCGAATCTTACGGATAAAGTTGTGGCGGAAGCTTTTCAAAATGCCCTTGATAAAATCAAAGCCGTATTGCCTTCGGAAAGAAAGGAGGTGCTTAATGTATTGGATGAACGTCTTTTGGTATCTAAACGATTGGGCGTTGAATCCGAAAACCCTGTTATCTCTGAAATTCAAAAAGCGATCGGAAAAAATTTATGTTGCGAAATAAAGTATTACAGCAATTATAATGGTCAGGTATCTGAAAGGGAAATTGAGCCATTGGGAATAGTGTTTTATGCCGATGCCTGGCATCTGATGGCATGGTGTAGAATGAGAAAGGCATACAGGGATTTTCGAACGGATCGCATTGGAAAAATCAGAATCACAGGAAATGGCTATGATCGAAATGCGCATCCGGGACTTCAGGAACATATGCAGCAATTGACCGATCAATACCAATTGACAGAAATTAAAGTGCGTTTTAAAAAAGAAATATTGCGTTTTACCAGCAATGATAAATACAATCACGGCTATGTGGATGAAAAGGATTTGGGTGATCAGGTGGAGATGAAGTTTTTAAGCCCTTCCATGGATTATACCGCCAGATGGCTGTTGATGTTTGATAACGCGGTGGAAATTCTTAGTCCTCACGCCCTTTTAGAACATATTTCTGATTTGGTTGGAGTACTTCAGAAAAAATATTTGAAATAATTTCCCTTCTAAAAACTTGTTGACATAGGGCTGTCACAAGGGCCACTTTCTTTGCTTTTACAATTAACCAAAATTCAATTATTATGGAAACAAAAAATGTAAAAGCCAAAACAGCATTAGTATTTAAAACCAAAGCCAAGTTTGAAAAAGTGCCTGACATCGCGATGTCACATTTGCCCAAAATGTACGAAACTCTGAATAAACTGGGTTTGGAAGAAAAGGAACCTACGCACTTCATTTATAGAGGGGCAAGCGAGGATTTGGACAAGGAATTTGATTTAGAGATAGCCCTGGTTACCAATAAATCAGAAAAAATTAATGGTCCTTATCATTTCAAATCAATCGATCCGATGAAATGTATTTCGACCCCTTATAAAGGGGACATGAAAGGCCTTGATAAAAAATACCACGAAATCTTCGCAGACCTGGGAAAAGCGCAGCATAAACCTTCTAATGAAATAAGAGAAGTATATCACAACTGGATAGGAGAGAATTCCTCAGACAATGAAATAGAAATACAGGTTGGATTAAACTAATAAAAGGGGCGAGAGCCCCTTTTTTCAATTCTGAAATCGATATTACTTTTCCCGAAGATGTCTTCTTATTATTTTACCCACATTGGATTTGGGGAGTTCATCTCTGAATTCGATGTGTTTAGGGCGTTTATAACCGGTCAGATTTTCATGGCAGAAATCAATAAGTTCCTGTCGGCTTAAAGATTGGTCTTTTTTTACCACAAAAAGCTTAACACATTCAGTCGACTTTTCATCGGGCACACCAACCGCAGCTACTTCTAAAACTTTTGGATGTTCAATGACCACATCTTCAATTTCATTCGGATATACATTAAATCCTGATACGAGGATCATGTCTTTTTTTCTATCTACAATCTGGAAATAACCGTCTTCATGCATCATTCCGATATCTCCGGTTTTAAACCAATTATCCGCCAAAAAAGTATTTTTTGTTTCTTCTTCTTTTTGCCAGTAGCCCGGCATCACCTGTGGGCCACGGGCCACAATTTCTCCGGCATCACCTACCGGTAAATCATTGCCTTCTTCGTCCACAATCTTCATTTCAGTACTTGGGAAAGGCATTCCAATTGTACCTATTTTATCGGAGCCATCCAGTGGATTACAGGACAATACAGGGGAAGTTTCAGTTAAACCATAACCTTCCAGAAGCGAACAGCCCGTTTGTTCCTTCCAGCGTTTTGCCACAGGCGATTGCACCGCCATGCCTCCGCCAATTGCAATTTTTAAGCTGTCAAAATTGATCTCTTTAAATTTTTCCTGATTCAGTAATCCGTTAAAAAGGGTATTTACCCCTGTGAATACCGTAAATGGATATTTCTTTAGGTCTTTGATAAATGCTTTCATATCTCTGGGATTGGTTACCAGAATGTTTTTCGCCCCTATTTGGATCATTGTGAAACAATTGACCGTTAAAGAAAAAATGTGATAGAGCGGCAAGGCAGTTATTACGACTTCATTGTGTTTCTCCAGGCTTTTGCTCATCCAGGCAGAATTTTGCTCCAGGTTTGCAATAATATTTCTATGCGTAAGAATGGCTCCTTTTGAGACACCAGTAGTTCCTCCGGTATATTGAAGAAATGCAGTATCATTTCTATCGATATCGACCTTTTCAAAGGTGGATTGGGCTCCCCTGGTTAAAGCCTGATTTAGACTTATTGCTTTTGGTAATTTATAAGCAGGGACCATTTTTTTAATAGACTTGACAACAAAATTGATGATTTGCTTTTTTGGAAAGCTGTGAAAATCTCCAATCTGTGTAGTAATAACATGTTTTATTCCGGTTTTTGAGATTATTTTTTCCAGATTATAGGCAAAATTTGCCAGTATGATTATCGCGCTTACCCCTGCATCATTGAATTGATGTAGCATTTCCCGTGGTGTGTACAAAGGATTGGTATTGACCACAATTAGGCCTGCTCTTAATACTCCAAACATGACTACCGGGTATTGAAGAAGATTAGGCATTTGAATCGCTACTCTGTCTCCTTTTTTCAAACCACATTCATTTTGAAGATATGAGGCAAAATCCAATGACATCTGATCTATATCATTGTAAGTCAATTCTTTATCCATGCAGACATAGGCAGGATCTTCTTTAAAATTACTAAAGGCCACTTCCAGAAGGTGGACAAGCGACTCGTATTTATCCGGATCGATTTCATGCGGAACATAATCGGGATAATTTTTAAACCAAGGAAAGTCTTTCATAATCGTATCTGATTAGCTTAAAATTATTTATAACCGAAAAACTTAAGACAGTTTGTACTGTTTCTAAATAAATTGACTTGCAATATAATATCCAATCTGAAAAAAGTATCAAATAGAAGCCTCCACTGAGAAATTATTGGTTACTTTTGTGCTTATTAAGAATTGGTCTAAATAAAGAGTATTTTATGTCAAAGGATGATCAAATTCTGGAAGAAATAACCAACTCGGAGTACAAATACGGATTCCAGTCGGATTTTGAGTCAGATTCAGCCCCTCCGGGTTTGAATGAAGATATCGTACGTTTCATTTCAGAAAAGAAGAATGAACCCGAATGGTTGTTGGAATGGAGATTAAAGGCTTTTAGAAATTGGCAAAAAATGAGGGAGCCAAAATGGCCAAATGTGCATTATCCTCCAATAAATTATCAGGATATCATCTATTACTCAGCTCCAAAAAAGAAAAAGAAAGTAGATAGCCTTGATGAGGTGGATCCGGAATTATTGGAAACATTTAAAAAACTAGGCATATCGCTTGAAGAACAAAAAAGATTGACAGGAGTAGCTGTGGATGCCGTGATAGATAGTGTTTCGGTTAAAACGACCTTTAAAGAAAAACTGGCGGAATTAGGCGTAATCTTCTGTTCTTTTTCAGAGGCAGTTCAGGATCACCCCGAACTGGTTAAAAGATATTTAGGTTCTGTTGTCCCTCAAAATGATAATTATTTCGCGGCTTTAAATTCAGCTGTATTTAGCGATGGTTCTTTTTGTTATATTCCGAAGGGCGTGCGATGTCCAATGGAATTGAGCACTTATTTTAGAATAAATGCAGCTAATACAGGGCAATTTGAAAGAACATTAATTGTTGCGGAAGAAGGGTCCTATGTAAGTTATTTAGAAGGCTGTACGGCACCAATGCGCGATGAAAATCAATTGCATGCGGCGGTGGTTGAAATTTATGCTGAAAAAGACGCAGAAGTAAAATATTCAACGGTGCAAAACTGGTATCCAGGCGATAAAAACGGTAAGGGTGGGATTTACAATTTCGTTACCAAAAGAGGCCTTTGCAAAGGGGATAACTCGAAAATATCATGGACGCAGGTGGAAACAGGATCTTCCATTACATGGAAATACCCTAGTTGCGTTTTAGCCGGTGATAATTCTATCGGCGAATTTTATTCCGTGGCTGTTACCAATAACAGACAGCAGGCTGATACCGGAACTAAAATGATACATATAGGAAAAAATACAAAAAGTCGTATTGTTTCTAAAGGGGTTTCAGCCGGTTTTAGTCAAAATTCATATCGCGGTCAGGTGGAAGTTCACAAAAGGGCTGAAAATTCGCGCAACTTCTCTCAATGCGACTCTCTCTTGATGGGAGATAAATGCGGTGCCCACACATTTCCATACATCGACGTAAAAAACTCAAGCGCACAAGTAGAACACGAGGCAACTACCTCGAAAATTGGGGAAGATCAAATTTTTTATTGTAATCAAAGAGGCTTGGACACTGAAGAAGCGGTAGCCTTGATCGTCAACGGTTATGCAAAAGAAGTTTTAAAACAATTGCCTATGGAATTTGCTGTTGAAGCACAGAAGTTATTGGCAATTTCTCTGGAAGGATCAGTAGGATAATCAAAATAGACATGTTAAGTATAAAAAATTTACACGCTTCCATCGAAGGGAAGACAATACTAAAAGGAATAAATCTCGAAATCAAACCCGGTGAAATCCATGCCATCATGGGCCCCAATGGCTCTGGAAAAAGCACTTTGGCTTCGGTTCTGGCAGGTAGGGAAGAATACGAGGTTGAAAAAGGAGAAATATTTTTTGAAAATGAAGATATACTGGAAAAATCTCCCGAAGACAGAGCAAGAGAAGGTTTATTTCTGGCATTTCAATATCCGGTGGAAATACCGGGCGTCAGCACCACTAATTTTTTAAAAGCGGCCGTCAATAATGTCCGTAAGCATCGCGGACTGGAAAAACTGGATGCGGTAAAATTTCTTCAGGCAATGAAGGAAAAGATGAAATTGGTTGAAATCGATCAAAGTTTGTTAAGCAGATCGCTTAACGAGGGTTTTTCAGGAGGAGAGAAAAAAAGAAACGAAGTATTTCAAATGGCACTTCTCGATCCAAAACTGGCTATTTTAGATGAGACAGACAGTGGGCTTGACATCGACGCATTAAAAATTGTCTCTAATGGTGTAAATAAATTAAGGACGGATAAAAATGCATTCCTCGTAATTACCCATTACCAACGCTTATTAAATTATATCCAACCGGATTTTGTACATGTATTGGTCAACGGGCAAATTGTAAAATCCGGAGGAAAAGAACTGGCATTGGAATTGGAAGAACGCGGCTATGACTGGATAAGAGAAGAGGAAGCAGTCAAATAAATCATCAATGGAAAAATTACAGACTGAAATATTAAAAAAATTCAGATCCTTTGAAAAAGAATTGAATGGATTTGCTAACTCGGAGATGCATGAAGAACGGCTTCAGGCTATTGCTGACATTGAATCCAATGGAATGCCCGGAAAAAAATCAGAAGACTGGAAATACACCTTTCTTTCCAAGAATCTCGAAAACTATTTCAATGCACCACAAATCAAATCTGAATCGATTCAGGATTTGACGGAAGAATGTAAATCCTTTTCAGAAGATTCCATCCATATCTTTAATATAAACGGAGACTGGATTTTTGACAAAACAATAGACGAAAAGAGCAATTTAAAAATTCTGAATTTCAAGCAGGCTCAAAAAGATTATGGCAAGATTTTTCAGGAAAATTTCAATAAAATATCCACCAGAGAGCAAAGAGCTTTTGGGAAATTAAATACTGCATTTATTAAGGAAGGGCTTTTTATCTACTGTCCAAAAAATGAGTGCGTTTCCAAAGACATACAGATTCACATCATTTCTGACACTTCCGGGTCACTAATTTTTTCACAACCGAGAATTCTTGTGGTAGCTGATGAAAATTCCGAATTGAAAATTGTTGAAAATTATCATCAAAAAGGCCGGAATTCATCTTTTACGAACACTTGTACGGAAATAGCATTGGCTCAAAACGCCAGATTGGAGTATTATAAACTTCAATTGCAATCAGAAGAATATTATCATTCGGGACTTACCGCTGTCATACAACAAAAAGGAAGTGTTTTTACTGCATATGCTTTTTCATTTGGCGGTGCAATGCTCAGAAATGATTTGGATATTCATTTGCTCGACGAACATATTGAGACCCATATGTATGGCGCTTATGTTCTCAATGGGAAGACCCATGTAGATAATCACAGCAGTGTTAATCATGCCATGCCAAATTGCGAAAGCAATGAATTGTACAAAGGGATTATGAATGATAATTCCACAGCTGTTTTTAATGGGAAAATATTCGTAAGAAAAGATGCACAAAAAACAAATGCTTTTCAATCCAATAGAAACCTGCTTTTATCGCCTGATGCCACAGTTCATACCAAACCTCAATTAGAGATTTGGGCCGATGATGTGAAGTGTTCTCATGGGGCCACTATCGGTCAGTTGGATGAAGAGCAGTTATTTTATCTGAGGTCAAGAGGAATTCCTAAAAAGGAAGCCATAGCATTACTGACACATGCCTTTATTGAAGAAGTCATTGAAAAAGTGAAGGTAGAAAGCATCAGAAAAAGATTGGATTCAGAGTTAGAACAAAGAATGGAATACAGTTTGTAAAATGCAGTTGAGCAAAGAAAAAGAGATAATTCAAATTGATTCAATAAGGAAAGATTTTCCGGTATTGAATGAAATAGTTCATGGAAAAAATCTCATTTACTTTGATAATGCTGCAACTACTCAAAAACCAAAAGCAGTCGTAGAAGCACTTAACGAATATTACTATCACGATAACAGCAACATTCACAGAGGTGCACACACCCTGGCGGATCGCGCTACAAAAGCCTATGAAGCAAGTCGCGAAAATCTGGCCAAATGGTTTAATGCCGAATCTTCTGATCAAATAATATTTACAAGGGGTACAACAGATGGTATCAATTTAGTGGCAGCAACATTTGGGAAACAATTCATTTCTGAGGGAGATGAAATTGTACTTTCCACAATGGAGCATCATTCCAATATTGTTCCATGGCAAATGCTTTGTGAAAATGTTGGGGCAAAAATTAAGGTCTTGCCCATCAATGAAAAGGGAGAAATAAATCTGGAAGAAGCGGAAAAAATTTTTACAGATAAAACCAAACTCCTGGCCGTAGTTCATGTGTCAAATGCTTTGGGGACCATCAATCCCATATCTGAACTGACAAAAATGGCCAGGGAAAAAGGAGCCAGTGTACTCATAGACGGAGCACAATCGGCTAGTCATTTGGATGTAGATGTTCAAAAGCTCGATTGCGATTTTTTTGTTTGTTCTGCACATAAAATGTACGGTCCCACCGGATTAGGAGTTCTATACGGCAAACGAGATATTCTTGAGAAAATGAATCCCTATCAGGGCGGTGGCGAAATGATAAAAGAGGTGGATTTTGAAGGCACCACTTACAATGAACTGCCATTTAAATTTGAAGCAGGTACACCAAATATTGCCGATGTCATCGCTTTTAATGCGTCCTTAAAATACTTGCAAAGTATTGGCAGGGATCGGATAAGAGAATATGAAAATGACTTAAAGGAATATGGGAGAAAGCGGCTTTCCGAAATAGGAAGTTTAAAGTTTGTCGGAGATGCCGATCAAAAAACAGCGATTTTTTCATTCCTTTTGGGTAATGCACATGCTTTTGATGTGGGGATGATGCTCGATGCAAAAGGAATTGCCGTAAGAACAGGCCATCATTGTACTCAACCATTGATGAAGCATTATGGTATTGAAGGAACTGTAAGAGCATCGCTTACATTTTATAATACCAG
Source organism: Hyphobacterium sp. CCMP332 (assembly GCA_014323545.1). Taxonomy (NCBI): domain Bacteria; kingdom Pseudomonadati; phylum Pseudomonadota; class Alphaproteobacteria; order Maricaulales; family Maricaulaceae; genus Hyphobacterium; species Hyphobacterium sp. CCMP332. The sequence continues at coordinate 764,484 of CP058647.1, read as the reverse complement.
AGAAGAAATTGATATTCTGGTTGAGAGTCTGATCGATATCGATAAAAAACTAAACTGATTTGAAATCTTCGGAAGACATACAAAATGAAATTATAGAAGAGTTTGCTTTTCTTGGAGATGACAGGGAAGCCATGATCAATTATATTATGGAACTCGGTGAAAAACTCGAGCCCCTTCAGGATTTGGAAAAAGTGGAAGACAATATCATAAAGGGATGCCAGTCAAAAGTATGGCTGATCAGCGAGTTGAAAGATGGTAAAGTTCAATTTACAGCGGATAGCAATACAGCTATTACAAAAGGATTGATTTCCTTATTGATTAGGGTTTTAAATAACAGGAGCCCAAAAGAAATTATAGATGCCAATTTATTTTTCATGGAAAAAATTGGAATGAGTAATATGATTGGCTCACAGCGATCAAACGGTTTTGTGTCCATGATAAAAAAGATGAAAATTTTTGCCCTGGCATATCAGGGGCAATTGCAAAACGATTAATTTATGCCTCTGGACGAAAACGAAATAAAAGAAAAAGCACTTGAGGTCATCAAGACAATTTATGACCCGGAAATCCCGGTAAATATTTTTGAACTTGGATTGATCTATGAGGTTAAAGTTTTTCCCGTAAACAAAGTTTACGTTTTGATGACTTTAACATCGCCAAATTGCCCGGCTGCTGAATCCATTCCAAATGAGGTTAAACACGGAATAGAAGGGATTGAAGGGGTAAGTGAATGTGAAGTTGAAATTACTTTTGATCCACCTTATAGCACAGAAATGATGTCAGAAGCCGCCAAGCTTGAGTTAGGTTTTATGTAGAATTAATTAAATATAAGAGATATGTATCCAGAAGAATTAGTAGCTCCAATGCGAGCAGAATTGACAGATGATGGTTTTCGACAATTAATGTCGGCCGAAGAAGTCGATTTATTTATGTCGAGTCAAAAAGGTACTGCATTAGTTGTAATAAACAGTGTTTGCGGATGCGCGGCAGGTACTGCCAGACCGGGAGTGCGCCTGGCTCTGAAAAATACAGACCAAAAGCCCAATGCTTTGGCTACTGTATTTGCAGGAATGGAAAAAGAGGCCGTTAATAAAGTAAGGGAATACACCCTGCCTTATCCTCCTTCTTCTCCTTCAATTGCTTTATTTAAAGATGGGGAATTGGTTCATTTTGTTGAAAGACATCATATAGAAGGTAGATCAGCTGAGATGATAGCCAATCATCTTATTGCGGTTTTTAAGGAATATTGTTAATAATATTATTTTAAAATAAAGTCAAGCCGGTTTTTAAAATCCGGCTTTTTTTATGTTCAAAAAGAATTTCAAACTTTCGTTTTGTTGAAAAATAATTAATGAATAGCTCATATAATGCTATAAATACATATATTCAGGTGTTTAAAATGTATTTGTATAAAGAGAAGACTATGACTATAGCTATACTTAAAAAATCTTCATTCCTCCTTTTTATCCTATTTCTCTTTATTTCAGTCTCTTCCACCGCACAAACAACAGTAACAGGACAGATCAAGGATGCTGAAAATAATGATGAATTAATAGGAGTGAATGTTTATGTAAAAGGAACCGTAACAGGAACAATAACCAATTCCAAAGGAGAATTTGAATTGAAAACCAATACTCCCAGACCATTCACCCTGGTAATATCTAGTGTTGGTTATAATAAAAGGGAAATTGAAATAACAGAAGATAATCAAAATGTCGAGGTTGCTTTAGAAACTCAATCTTTACTGGGGCAGGAAGTAGTAGTTTCCGCTTCAAGAGTTGAAGAAAGTATTCTTGAATCCCCGGTTTCTATTGAAAAGATGGATATTTTGGCCATACAAAATACTCCAGCGGATAATTATTATAAGGGTATTGCAAATTTAAAAGGCGTTGATGTTGCTACTTCCTCTATTAATTTTCAAATCATAAATACTAGAGGATTTGGCAGTACGGGAAATACGCGATTTGTACAATTGACCGACGGTATGGATACTCAGGCGCCCGCATTAAATTTTCCCATCGGAAATCTAAATGGACCTTCCGAATTGGATGTTGAAAGCGTGGAATTAATTCCTGGTGCAGCATCAGCACTTTATGGTCCCAATGCATTTAATGGTATAATGTTGGTCAACTCCAAAAATGCATTTGATTATCAGGGTTTAAGCGCTTTTGTAAAATCAGGTTTTAATCATGTTGGTGCAGATGCTGACCAGAATACTGCTCCTATATACGAAGGTTCTTTGCGATATGCCAAAGCATTTGGAAATCGTGTTGCATTTAAAGTAAATGCCTCATATCAGCGTGCTGATGACTGGCATGGAACAGATTTAACTGACCGATTTCCTGAAAGAAGAGGTCAATTGGGCATAACAAACCCGGGAGCGGACCGATTACATACCATGGGCGATGAAGCAGGGATTAATCTTGCAATATTTAATTTGAGCACTGACTGGCAGACGCTCGCAAGAACGAAAACATTTGGTATTAATGAGGCCGGGGATGATATATTAGCTGCTTCAGATTACGCAAGAGACCTTCCAAGTCAGGTAGTAACGGCTAAGGCATGGCAAGAGGAATATTTGGTCGATTACTCTGCTGAAAATATAAAATTTAATGGTGGTCTATATTATCGTATCACTGAGGGTTTGGAGGCAAGCTATCAATATAATTATGGCGCAGGTACTAGTATATATACTGGGGCACAAAGATATTCTTTAAAGAATTTCAATATTCAGCAACACCAGTTAAAATTAAAAGGTGAAAACTTTTTTATTCGGGGATATACTACCATAGAGCAATCGGGTGATTCATACATAGCAGAATTTCTTGCAAAACGTATGAACGATATTGCGATGCAGAGAATATATAATAACTCTGAGAATGATGTTTCGAGATATTTAGCGGATTATGGAGTAGAATATCTGAGATCTTTGTATGATCAGGGACTTGAACCAGGAGAATTCGGAAGTTTATCGGATCAGAATAAAATCAGAACTCAGGAGATTGCGCATTTAGCAGCGCGTTCTCATATGGATTCTCTTTATACTTCAATTGGACTTGTACCTGGTACAGAAGGATTTAATGAAATTAAGGATGAAGCAGGGAAAGGAATTGTTCCTGAAGGCCCCAAGTTCAATGATAATAGTAGAATGGATCACGTTGAGGGGCAATATGACTTTACTAAGCAGGTTCCTTTTTTGGATGGATTACAAGTAGGAGGAAATTACCGTCAATTTGTATTAAGATCTAATGGAACAATTTTTCCTGATAAAGAAAGCCCTATTACCATTAATGAATTTGGAGGTTACGTGCAGGCATCGAAATATTTACTTGATGAAAAACTGAAATTGACCAGTTCACTTCGATATGATAAAAACCAAAACTTTGACGGACAGTATAGCCCAAGAATATCGGGAGTATTTAAAATTAAAGAAATTCATAATATTCGTGCTTCATTTCAAACAGGATTTAGAATTCCTACCACTCAGGGGCAGTATATTGATTTGAGTATCATTTCGGCCAGATTATTGGGTGGATTACCTGAAACAGCCGAACGATATAGAATCACTGAAAACGCTTATACTATTTCTTCAGTAAACAGATATTCACAGGCTGTTTTTGACGCCGGAGCAACTACCGCTGCTGCCAATGATCCTTCAAACATTGCTCTTCTGCAACCGTTCGATAATTTCGAGCCGGTAAAACCGGAAAGGGTTAGATCATTTGAAGTTGGTTATAAAAGTTTGATTGATAATAAGTTGTTAATTGATTTTGCGGTTTACTATAATATTTATCTTGATTTCATAACTCAGGTACAGCTTAGAAAAGTCAGTCTTAATTCGGACGGAACAGAAAACTATGCTTCTTTGGTGAATGGTGAAGCTTTAACTATACAGCCGGATGGTACGCTTACCGGAAATACCGCACAGATTTATACCAATATTGATGATCAGGTAACAACACAAGGTGCGGCGATTGGTATTCAATATGTATTGCCTAAAAATTACACTATTGGGGGTAATTATAGTTACAATAGTCTTAATGAGGATTTGAATGCTCAGGGATTTCTTGCAGAATACAATACGCCTGAACACAAAACTAATTTAAGCTTTGGTAACAGAGAGGTAATAAAAAATATTGGCTTTTCTATTACTTATAGATGGCAGGATGCATTTTTATGGCAATCATCTTTTGCCGTAGGAGAAGTTCCAGCATATTCTACTTTGGATGCTCAGGTGTCCTACAAAATGAAAGAGCTAAAAACAATACTTAAAATAGGGGCTTCGAACGCTCTAAACAACCGTTATATACAAAGTAAGGGGGGTCCAAATATTGGAGGGTTGTATTACATTTCTCTCACTTTTGATGAATTGATGAACTAAGATTTTAATATTAGGACACAAAAAAAGGGAGTCACATGACTCCCTTTTCTTTTTCTAAACTGTTTCTAAAAAATTACTGAATTATACCTCCAATTGCGTGAATAACACCATTAGAAATATTATCAGTAATATCCGGAGACACTACAGGGATGGAAGCAGAATCTAGACCCACAAATACTCCATTAGAATTAACAGCAATATTCAGAGTATCGCCACCTAAAGTTGGTATCATCATTCCATCTGACAAACTTGAACTAAGATTCAAACCATTTACAACATGATTCAAAAGTATAGCTCTGGCTGTAGCAGCATTAAAAGATGTAGGATCGATATTCCCACCTTCAAATACTAAATTAGGAGGACCAAATACAGTGTAGTTTGCTGTGCTGTCAACTGCGCCAGAAAGAACTCCTGCTATTGGAGCTTGTCCCGAAGGTACATCTGAATCTGCAATATTAACTAGCGTTGCAAGATCAGAGAAATCCGCACTTAAAAGTACTGTACCTGCCAAAGTACCCAAAATAGGAGTCAATGTTGCACCAACTGAAGGTGGAATCATTACTGATTCAACAATGTGAATTACACCATTTGAAGCCTGAATATCGGCAGTAATAACAGTAATAGCATCATTTGTAGAACCTGTAAGAAGCGTTCCATCCTGATTTACCATAATTACCTGATTGGTTCCCGTTGCAGGATCATCGAATAAAGTAGCCATATCCGGACCAAGATCACCAGAAGAAATTTGCTGACCTGGTACAACATGATAACTCAACACTCCTTTAATGATATCAGGATTGATAACATCAAAAGTAGTTGGGAAACCCGGAGTCGCTAATAAGTTAACGAATGCCTGATTGTCAGGTGCAAATACAGTATATGTAGCACTGGTATCACTAAGCGCTGCTACCAAATCAGGGAAAGCACTTAATTGTGCAAATAATGAATCGAGTCCAGCAGTTTCACCCGCTAATTCTGCAATTGTCTTACTTGGAGTCTGTGGTGGAGGAGTTGAATCCTCATCGTCATCTCCACAACTTGTAAAAAATACCACAGAGGCACTTAATAATATGGCCATAAGGTATTTGCTGTAATTAAATAGTCCTGTTTTTTTCATAATTGATTATTTGATTTATTTATCCAAAGTTAAACAAAGAAACATATACATGGTTTTGAATTTTTTGAAATGTATACGAAAAATGCATATATATGCCTCCAAGAGTGAAATACAGCCAAATCTAAAAATACCCTAAATTCAATTCCGGATTGTATTTCAATAATTTTGAACCAAATGACACTATGAGTGTTCAAATTAGGTATGAAGGTAGCTATATATAGAAAGGAAAGGTTTAACGCCGCGCATCGCTTATACAACCCGGACTGGTCCGATGAGATGAATGACAGGGTATTTGGGAAATGTAATAACCCCAATTATCACGGTCATAATTATACCCTCATTGTGAAGCTGAGGGGTGAAGTTGATCCAAAAACGGGCTATGTCTACGATATGAAAAAATTAAGCGATATTATCAAAGAGAATATTATTCGTAAATTTGATCATAAGAATTTGAATCTTGATACGGAAGAGTTTGGGAATTTAAACCCAACGGCAGAAAATATTGCTGTAGTTAGCTACAATATACTTAGGGAAATTATCGAACCTGAACTTGAACTAAGCATCAGACTTTATGAAACAGAGAAAAATTTTGTTGAATACCCAAGCAATTAACCAGGCAGTTGAGGAATCAGGTGAGGACCATGTTGTTTCATCATTCGAGACTCCACTAAGGCCCGATGCTTTTGAACTCAGTGATGATGAGAAAATAAGAATCATTGAAAAACATTTTCGTGCTATTATGGAAACGCTCGGTTTGGATCTTACCGACGATAGCTTACAAGGCAGTCCAAGACGAGTGGCTAAAATGTATGTAAAGGAAGTTTTCAGTGGGTTAAATCCCGACAACATGCCGCATGCCCGCTTATTTGAAAACAAATACAAATACGATCAAATGCTTGTTGAAAAAGAAATCACTTTCTATTCGCATTGCGAGCATCATTTTGTGCCCATATACGGAAAGGCCCATGTGGCTTATATCTCGACCGGCAAAGTAATCGGTTTGTCAAAAATTAACAGAATTGTTCAGTACTATGCCAAAAGACCCCAGGTTCAGGAAAGACTTACGGTTCAGGTGGCGGAAGAACTTAAAAAAGCACTGGATACCGAACATGTTGGTGTGGTAATGGATGCCACGCATTTGTGTGTAGCCTCAAGAGGTGTTGGCGATACGAACTCAAAAACAGGGACAGCCCATTTTTCCGGTAAATTTTTGAACGAAAATGTTAAAAAAGAGTTTTTAAATTATATCAATAGTTAATTTAAGCTTAATCCATAAATTGAAAGCCTTGTTTCTTACGGAACAGGGCTTTTTTCATTTGATCTCCATAGCTTTTTGTTAATTTGCTGCTCAAATAAATCCTTATGAGATCAGCTGCATTTATTCTATTCGTTCTTTTTAGTTTAAATCTCCAGGCCCAAACTTCTGAATTGATACTTTCAGAAATCATGAAAGGTGAAGAATTTGTAGGAACACTTCCCGATGAAGTGATATGGTCTGAGCAGAGCGATGGCTTTTATTTTAAATGGAGGGAGTCAGATCCGGGCATTAATCCTTATTATAACTATGATATAGAAGTGAATGCCATTACCGAGATGGATCCGCTTGAGGCGTTAATGGAAATTCCCTCTTCCGGAGATTACAATAATTCCAGAACCTTAAAGGTATACGCTAAAAGTGGGGATATTTTTCTGAATAATATTGCTGAAAACAAAATTGAACAATTAACACAAACCAATGTCTCTGAAAGCAATCCCCGATTTGTAATGAATGATGCTTATATCGTGTATGAATCGGGGAATAATCTTTTTCTAAGAGCACTATCCGGAGGAAATATCAAACAGATCACAGATTTCAAATCCGGGACGAAAAAGGAGAAAAAAGACACAGAACAGGAAAAATGGCTAAAGAAAGATCAGGTTCGACTTTTTGATATCATGAAGAAAAGAGAAGAGGAGAGAAAAAATAAAGAGGAGAGAAGACGAATATTAAAAGACCTAAAACCAAAAACCATTTATTACGGCGAAATGAATATTTCTTCGATGACACTCAGTGAAGATGGGAACTACGTTTATTATCAATTGCAGTCAAAAGTTAACAATGAAAATACCAACAACCTAGATTATGTTGCCGATAATGGTTATGCAAAAATTCTGGAGGACCGGCCAAAAGTAGGGCAGGAATTGGAAACCGAGGAGTTATGGGTCTATCAAATTGAAAATGATACCATGTTACAGTTTGATACCAAAGCCATTCCCGGGATATTCGAAAAACCTGCATTTTATTCGATTTACGATAAAGAGAGTGCTTCAAAACCATTCGAGAACCCAAGAAAAATATTGATCCATGGACCGGATGTAGCGGAAAATGGCAATGCTGTGGTTGAGATTAAAGCCCAGGACAATAAAGATCGTTGGTTGATGTATTTAAATCCTGAAGTTGCAAGCTGGAAGATGATCGAAAGACAGCATGATGATAAATGGGTTGGTGGCCCCGGCATTACCGGCTGGAATATGGTACCCGGAAATAAAGGCTGGATGCCTGATGAAGAGCATTACTGGTTTCATTCGGAAGAAAGCGGCTATTCACACCTATATACTGTGCATATTAAATCAGGGAAAAAGAGAGCTTTGAGCAAAGGCGATTTTGAAGTCCATGATGCATTTCTGTCAAAGGATAAAACACATTTTTATTTAGTCAGCAATGAAAAAGATCCCGGAGAGAGGCATTTGTATAAAATGGATCTTGAGGGCAAAGAAAGAACACAGCTTAGTTCAGGAGAAGGGCATCATGAACTGTTCCTGTCGCCCGATGAAAAATACATTGTAAGTCGATATTCCACTTATAACAAACCCTGGGAACTGTATTTAATGGAAAACAAGCCTAGGGCAGAAATGAAACAAATCACAGAATCAACAAAATCTGAATTTAATGACTATTCATGGAAAGTCCCGGAGTTGATTTATTTCAAAGCCTCTGATGGGGAAAAAGTAAGGGCCAGATTGTACAAACCCGAAAATTCTATTAAAAACAATGCCGCGGTTATTTTTGTCCATGGTGCCGGATATCTCCAGAATGCCCACAAATGGTGGAGTTCCTATTATCGTGAATACATGTTCCATAATTTATTAGTGGATATGGGATACACGGTATTAGATATTGATTATCGTGCTTCCGAAGGATATGGCAGGGACTGGCGCACTGACATTTACCGTCATATGGGTGGCAAGGATTTGAGTGATCAGGTAGACGGTGCCAAATACCTGGTGGATGAATTGGGTATTGACAAAAACAAAATAGGGATTTACGGAGGCTCTTATGGGGGATTTATTACGCTTATGGCCTTGTTTAATGTTCCGGAATCTTTTGCTTGTGGTGCTGCGATTCGATCTGTTAGCGACTGGGCCCATTATAATCATCCCTATACCTCCAATATTCTCAACACGCCTGTTGAGGATTCCATGGCCTATATGAAATCATCACCAATCTATTTTGCAGAAGGACTTGAAGATCCATTATTAATGTTGCATGGTGTGGTGGATACTAATGTACAATACCAGGATATCATCCGTTTAGCCCAGAAACTCATTGAATTGGGTAAAAAGGACTGGGAATTGGCATCCTATCCTATAGAACCCCATGGTTTTAAAGAAGCCAGCTCATGGACCGATGAGTATGGTCGAATTTTGAAATTGTTTGAGCAGAATTTAAGGTAAGATTCCAACTTTTACATCGGGGTCTTCAAAGAATTTCTCTGATCACAATTAGAAAAGCCTCTTCGCCAGGTTCTCTTGGTGTATGGATAAGTTTAAATTCAGAACTTTAGAAAATAGAGGAACTTTGTAAATTTAGATGTGAAAAAAAATCAAATCAGGGTAATGACGCATGAAGAGGCTGAGAAAGAAGACCAGGAATGGTTTATGGCTCTTTCGCCAACTGAAAAAATTCGCGAAGTGCAAAGGCTCAGAATTCTAAACCACGGCAAAGATTCCTTGAAACCCATCAAAAAGGTCATTACAATCATTTCAATTGAGGATTAATGGATTTATTCGTAAAAGAGTTTATCTATATACTTCATGAATTATTAAATAACAAGGTAAAATTTGTGCTACTCGGAGGGCTCGCTGTAAATTTATATGGTTATAGAAGGGCTACGAGTGATATGGATATTCTTTTCGAAGCATCGGAAGACAATTCAAAAAGACTGATCAATAGCCTTGAAAAAATGGGATATGATACTTCCTCAATTGCTTCAGGAGAACTGCAAAAAAAAATTAATTTCAGACTAGGTGAACCTGGTTTATCGGTTGATTTTATGAATGCAACAAAAGGCATTGACTACGATGAGGTATTTCAAAATGCAAAAATTTTTGAAATTGAAAATTTAAAAGTACCCGTAATACACATTAATCATCTGATAGAAAATAAAATTGCTTTAAATACATTTAAAGATCTTGATGATGCTGAAAAACTCAAGGAGATCAGATTTAACCTGAAATAGTTATCTATAACCAGTGGGCTTCAAAGAAGCCAGTTCATGGACCGATGAATACCGTAGGATTTTAAAATTATTTGAGGAGAATTTGAAGTAAATATTACTAAGGCCTAAATTCTTCCAAAGCATCAACCAATCTTTCAAAAAGCTCTTTTGAATGCGTCGGAAAATTGGCGATTCTGATATGCGTTTCCGAATGTTTGCCATAGCCATTCCCTATTTGAATGCCTGATTTTAACAAATGGTCAATAATCACATCGGATTTAAGTCCCAGACATTCTGCGACAATGGTTGTTTTGGATTGTAAGACTTTGTCTTGCACAAAAGGTTTTAATAAAGGACTGTCATCAAAGGCATTATAGGTCAATGCCGCTTTATAGCTTGTTTCAGAACGAATCATGTCAATTCCTCTTCGATTCATATCCTCACAAACTTTTCCCAGCAGATAAATACCTAAGACATTCGGCGTTTCGGGTGTTTGATATTGCTCTGCTGCTTCTAACCATTTTAGAACATTGCGATGAGGGGAAACATTGGCCTCGCTTTTAATTTTGGATTTTCGAATAATCCATACTCCCAAACCCGCAGGCAGTCCAAAGCCCTTTTGAACGGAAAAATAAACCGAATCCCAATTTTGCCAATCGGCTGAATAAAAGGGGAGGCCGGATACCATGTCCACCGCTAAAAATACATCAGAATTTCTTTTTCGGATTTCATTTATGACTTCTGTCGGCGTGGCAATTCCAAGACTGGTTTCATTTTGAGCTATGCCTATGAAGTCGCAATCTGCGAGCGATGTATAACGATCAAAATCCCAATTTTTTTCGGTCCAGAAATACGTTTCTGCTTTGAATCCCAGCGCTTCGGCCGTTTTGAAATATTTATCTGAAAATGCCCCATTGATAAAGAACCCCGGTCTTTTAGGATTTATATTTTGTAATGATCTTTCCCAAATCTCTGTTGCCGATCCGGCAAAAAGCACTGCAAATTCCTCCGGAATCGATAACAATTTCCTAAGATTTTTTTCGGTTTCTTTATATATACTTTTGAATTCATCACTTCGGTGGCTAATACTGCCAATACCACTGAGCAAGGCCGATCTTATATGATCCTCCACTGTGAAATAAAGTTCCGATGGCCCCGGTGTTAAAAATTGCGGCTGCATTAGTATAAAACTCGTACCCGGATGGTGTGTTCGATTTGTTTCAATGCTTTGAGTAGGTTTTTATCATAAAACCGGTCCACATCTGTAATGACATAGCCAATACGCTCATTGGTTTTTAAATACTGCCCTACAATATTGGCATCGTGCTCGGCCAAAACATTATTAATGCTCGCCAAAATACCACTGGTATTTTTATGAATATGAATCAAACGATGCGCATTTTGTAATTGCGGCAACTGTATATTGGGAAAATTGACCGCACCGGAGGTATTGCCCGTATTGACAAAAGACATGATCTTTTCGGGTACAAAACTCGCAATATTCACCTGGGCTTCTTCAGTGCTTCCACCTACATGTGGAGTGAGAATGGTATTGGCCAAACCTCTCAAAGGTGATTTAAATTCCTCTTCATTATTTTTGGGTTCTTCACGGAATACATCCATTCCGGCACCTTTAACCTTTCCTGATTCTATGGCTTTCCTTAAAGCTTTAGGATCCACGACATGTCCACGACTCAAATTGACCAAAACGGCTCCATCTTTCATCATTTTAAATTCATTTTCAGATAAAAGATTATCATTTCCGGGCCGGCCATCTACATGTATCGAAATTATATCAGAAGATCTTAATAATTCTTCAAGCGAAGCGCAGGGCGTGGCATTGCCTAGGGCTAGTTTATCTTCCAAGTCATAATAGAATACATTCAAACCCATGGACTCTGCCAAAACAGAAAGCTGTGAACCGATATTGCCATATCCAATAATTCCGAGTTTTTTACCGCGGATCTCATTGCTTCCCACCGCAGATTTATTCCATTTGCCGGAATGCATCTGTGAGAATTTGTCGGGAATATTCCTCATTAACATGATAATCTCCGCAATGGCCAATTCCACCACCGACCTTGTATTGCTGTAAGGGGCATTAAAAACAGCAACCCCTTTATCCATGCATGAAGGCAGATCAATTTGATTGGTACCAATGCAAAAGGCGCCTATGGATAAAAGTTTATTGGCATTTTCAAGTACTTTGGCAGTGACATTGGTTTTGGAACGAATACAGAGTATGGACACATTTTTGATTTTTTCACTCAATTCATCCTCATCCAGAGCGCTTGAAAATCTTTCGAGCTCATAACCTTCTTCAGAAAACAACTCCGTGGCTTTGGAATGTATATTTTCAAGCACCAAAACCTTGATCCTGTTTTTGGGATAGGAAATCGCCATGGTCAATTTATTCTTGTATAGAAATTCATCGAGCGATGGTGCTATATGATCGGCTTCGCTGACCACGGAATCTCGTTTTACATTTTCAGTAAAGGCATAGAATTTCTTAGCGATGCCTTTTTGTTTTATTTCATAATCGGTGAATCCATCGCCAATTACAAATATTTCACCATTCAGTTTTAATGATTGAAGCTGTTTCACTTTGCCATCGTTGTCCGAAAGGACATTGTCGGTATCCACACCCGTAATATTTCCATTTTCATCGTACTCAAAGGAATTGGCATAGACATTTTGGGGAAGCACGCCCAATTCAGTTACTACGGGAACAACAAAATCCTTAAAGCCATTGGATATGATCAAAATGTTTGAGGTGTGTTCTGAGAAAAACTGCTCATTTCTTCTAAATGATTTTGAGATTTTCTTTTTTAAAAGCTCTACCAGTTCCTGAAGATGATTTTTATTGGCTTTAAGAAGTTCGATTCTTTTAATCAACGATTCCCGAACCGTCAGCTTGCCTTCCATGCCCAAATCAGTTAGCCTGACAATTTCTTTTTTTATGGAATCTTTTTCAGGATGGCTTTTGAGAGATATATCCGCAAGAATATCCATGGCCTCTACTTGGGTAAAAGTGCTGTCAAAATCGATTACATAATAGGCTCGGTCTTCCATGTGGCAAATTTAGGGCAAGAGTAAAGAAGAATCACCATAGCTCAAAAAACGATAATTATTTCTCAAGGCATGCTCATATACTTCTTGCCATTTTTCTCCGATTAATGCGGCGATCAATAATATTAGCGTGGTACCGGGCTGATGAAAATTGGTAATTATTCCATTGCAAACCTGAAATTGATAACCCGGGACTATAAAAATTGAAGTATCACCAGAAAATTCTTCAATTCCTTTTTGACCCATCCAGTTGATGATATTTTGCATCGCTTTTTTTAATTCTATTTCCGCTTTCAATTGATAGGGCAGCTCTTTTTTACATTCGAATAAATCAAAGTGTTTATGTTCAAGCGCTTGTCCAAACCAGTAAAGGGATTCCAGGCTTCGCATTGCCGTGGTACCTACAGGAATAATGGGGCCTTGGTGGCTTAAGATTGACTCCAGGTTTTTTCGATTTATTTGGATTAATTCAGAATGCATGTCATGCCCGGCTGCATTTTCACTTTTAATCGGACTAAAAGTGCCTGCACCCACGTGAAGTGTTAACTCATCCATTTTGATTCCGGCACTTTTGAGATTTTCAATCACATGGTCGGTAAAATGTAAACCGGCTGTAGGCGCTGCTACGGCGCCATTAATTTTAGCATAAACCGTTTGATACGATTCTTTGTCTTCTTCTTTTTCAGCTCTTTGAATATAAGGTGGAAGGGGCGTATGACCTAATGCCTCCAATACAGAAGCAAAGCTTAAGTCGCCCGACCAGGAAAATTCTACCAAATTGCTTTCTCTTTCTATCAAACGGGCCTGAAGCTTATATTTTTTAGAATCCAATTGAAACTCCAGCTTTAAAAACTCCTGATCCTTCCATTTTTTTTTGTTGCCAATTATTGCATTCCACGTGCAGGATTTTTTTTGATTTAAACAAATAAGAGGGTCTCTGGATGGAAAATGAGCCTTATCGAGAAGTATTTCTATTCTTGCTCCACTTTCTCTTAAAAAATGCATGCGAGCCGGAATTACTTTTGTGTTGTTAAAAAACAAAAGGGAATTATCGGGAAGAAATTGATTCAGATCTTTAAAAATGGCATCTGAAATTTTTCCATTGCGATAAACAAGAAGATGGGATGCATCGCGTTCAGACAATGGGGATTCTGCAATTTTATCCTGGGGAAGATGGTATAAAAAGTCTTTTGGATTTATTTTGGGGAAGGCCATAATATTATCTGGCAAATTAAACCCGATGTAAGAAATAAAGGAAGTATTTTTTGCTCATTTGCATTAAAAAATGATTCTTTATTTTTAAATCCTATAAAATTAATTTTTCTATGGCCGAAGAAGCAAAAAAGAAAACATCAGGAGGTAGGAAAATTGCAGTCATTGCTGCAATTGTGGCACTTTTATTAATCAATGCCATTCAGTTGTATCTAAGGTATTCGGAAAAAAATGCTTACGAGCAGGAAATTGATTCAAACAGGGAAGAAATTGCTAAGGCAATGAATTCTCTTGATAGCGTAGAATTCGAATTAAAACAAAGACTTGCAACAATTGAAGAGCTCGGTGGTGAGAAAGATAGTCTCGTTGCTGCATTGGCTGAAATTTCTGATTTAAAAGAAAAGGCCGAGAAAAATGCAAAATATTGGTATGGCCAAAAGAAAAAACTGGATGATAAATTGGAAGGATTTAAGATTTTACTTGCCAATAAGGATAAGGAAATAGAGAAATTACAAGCTCAGAATGAAATCCTCTTATCTGAAAATCAGGGTTTGAAGCAGGAAAAAATGTCTTTAAGCGAAAATATTTCCGATCTGGAGGGAACCAAAAAGCAATTGGAGCAAAAGGTGAATATCGCTTCAAAATTAAAGGCTGAAAATATTGAAATTAGGTCTATCGACCGTCGCGGAAATATAAGTAAGGATAAAAGAGGTTCCGATCTTAAAGCCAGCAAACTGGAGAAATTGCGTGTGAGATTTAATATAGCTGAAAACAAAGTGGCCAAAGTGGAAACTAAGATTGTATATCTTCAGGTTATAGAACCGGATGGTACTATTTTATATGATCTGGCCAATGGGGGAGGTACCTTTATAATGAATGGAAAGGAAAGATTTTTCACCTTAAAACAGGATTTTCTCTTTGATAATAGAAAGCCACAGATTGAATTTTTATATATAAAGGGCAGCGATTGGGCAGAAGGACAGTACAAAGTTGAATTGTATTGCGAAGAAGTGCTGATTGGAGAAGCCCCCTTCCTTGTTAAATAGATAAAAGATGGATGCTGTTGAAATTATTCTTTATGTAGTGATTATGATCATTTGGGTGATCATTCAGAATTCGCGCAAGAAGAAATTAAAAGCCCAAAAAGAAGCTCAAAAAAATGCATCCGAGGCTCAAATGGAACAATATGAGGAGGTCCTTGATGAGCCCAAAACAAATGATCGCTCACTAATCGATGAAATTATTCGGGAATTAAAAAATGAAGATGAGCTTGTTGAGGATCGACCTGAGGAGCAGTTTGGTTATAATCCTGAAGTGAAAAAGGATTTTAGTCAAAAAGTAAATAAAACACTCTCCGAATACGACAAACGTCTCTCAGAAATACAATCAAAAAAGAAAGAAAAAGAAATAGAGCGTTTTGAGCATTACAAAATTGAAAAACGCAATGAAATAGAGGAGGAAGAAACTGAAAATGAGTATGCTTCCTTGATTTTTGAAGACCCTGACAGCCCCAGAAAAGCCATTATCCTTTCTGAAATTCTAAACAGAAAACATTTTTAGTTCAACCCAAGATCAGAACTTATCTTTTCAATTTTATCTTTTAATTCCTGCTCTTTTCTGGAATAATTTGATTTGTTATCCAATCGGGTGTTTACACTAAAATAGAATTTGATTTTTGGTTCAGTTCCGGATGGCCGCGCAGATATTTTACTTCCGTCTAGCGTAATGAACTGAAGAACATTTGAGCTTTCAAAATTCATTTTATTCTGCTCTCCGCTTATTAAATTTTTACTTAGGCCTGACTTATAATCCTTCATTTCTATTACTTCGCTTCCTCCCAAACTTTTTGGAGGATTATTTCTGTAGTTTTCCATCATCGAAGCGATTTCTTCTGCACCTTCTTTGCCTTTCTTTGTAATAGAAATTAAATTCTCCTTGTAGAAGCCAAATTTCACATACATATCAATCATCATGTCGTAGAGTGAAATGCCACTATCTTTAGCCCAGGCGGTCATTTCCGAAATCAAAAGGCAGCTGGCAACAGCGTCCTTGTCTCTCACGGCATCGCCAATCAGATAACCATAGCTTTCTTCTCCTCCGGCAATGAATTGTTCTTTTCCCTCTAGACCTTTGATCAAAGAAGCGATATATTTAAAACCGGTCAGTGTTTCATAATGATTGACATTATAGGCATTGGCAATTTTTATTATTAGATCTGTGGTTACAATGGTTTTGCAAATGAATTCATTCCCCTTGTATTTGTTCATTCGCTTCCAGGCTTCCAATAAATAATAGATTAAAAGACTGCCTGTCTGATTTCCATTGAGTAAAACAAATTGACCCTGATCATTTTTAACACCAATGCCCACACGGTCAGCATCGGGGTCAGTGGCCATGATCAAATCAGCATCCCAGTCTTTAGCCGCTTCAAGTGCAAGGCTCATGGCTTCTTTTTCTTCCGGATTCGGATAGATCACCGTTGGAAAATTCCCATCGGGTTTGGCTTGACTCTTTAGAATTCTTACATTTTTGAATCCCGCCTTTTCAAGGGCAGGGCCAACAGATCTAACACCCGTTCCATGTATCGGTGAAAAAAGTATTTTTAAATCCGACTGCCGCTTTATTAGTTCGGGGTCAACAACAAGACCCATAAGATGATCCAAATATTTATTATCTATGTTTTGTCCTATCGATTCAACCAAATCATTATTTCTTTGCCATTTCACATCATCAAATGACTGAATGGATTGAACTTCCCGAATTATATTTTTATCATGCGGAGCGATGACCTGCCCGCCGTCATCCCAATAAGCCTTATAGCCATTGTATTCCTTGGGATTATGAGAAGCGGTAAGTACAACACCGCTTTTGCATTTCAATTCGCGAATCGCAAAAGACAATTCAGGCGTGGGTCGTAAACTTTCAAACAGATAAACTTTTATTCCATTGGCCGAAAATATATCCGATACAATATCCGCAAATACATCGCTATTATTTCTACTGTCGTAAGCAATTGCAACACTTATGTCCTCATTGGGAAAAGATTTCAATAGATAATTTGCCAGGCCTTGTGTGGCCATTCCTACGGTGTACTTATTCATTCGGTTTGAACCAACCCCCATTATACCTCTGAGTCCTCCGGTGCCAAATTCCAAATCCTTATAAAAACATTCGGTCAGTTCTTTTACATCATTTTTAATAATCAAATCACGCAAATTGCTTTTATGAGCCTCGTCAATTGAAGAATTCATCCATTTTTCAATTTTGGATTTTACTTGCAGATCAAGATTTTCAGGTAGTTTCATTTCGGGTATGATTAATGCGGGATGTATATTAATTATAACATGGCAAATTAAAGAATTTAAGATAGCAATTAGGATATAATATTTGCCTTATATTCCGTTAATCAAAATGTAAAATAAATTGTTATTATTTGAAACTAATTGCTTGAAGAATAAGTACAATCTTATAATAATTGCATAAAATTAAGTCTATGGACATATCCAAATTAAATGATGACCTTACAAAAATTGTAGAACTCCGAAATATGGTGAGCGAATCCGGTTTGGAAAACAATCTGATGAAGAAAACTGAATCCGAATTAAGGAAAAGCGAATCACAGTTTTTAAAGCAATACGGGATTTATCTAGAAGAGGTATTGAAAGATGTCCATGATGAAATCTGTCCGGATGACAATGTGTTAAGTCCAATTGATTATTTAGCCAAAAAATACATAGATACCGGAAATAAGCGCGATGGCAGAAAAGTATATGAGGTGGAAAATGATCAGGGTGTGACGGTTGGGGTTGACGATTATCCAAATAAAGACACCAAATTGGTCATTCTGCCGAATCCAGTAAGAATCATGCTAATTGTTGATCGCAGAGATAGAGAAGAATTGTGGCGAGCTAATCTTAATTAGTCTTGTAACCGGTCTTATCTTTTACTCTTTTGATGACTTCCCGGGCTACCAGTCTGGCTTTTTCAGCTCCCTGCTGTAATTTCATTTCCAGCATTGCTTTGTCTTTCATAAATTCATCAAATTTTTCTCTTTCCGATTTATAATTATCAATTATGAATCCGAGAAGGTCTTTTTTAGCATGCCCATATCCATAATTGCCTGCTTCCAATTTAGATTTCATTGTATTGGCATCCGTTTCAGAAGCAATTAATTTGAACAATTGATAAACCAGACAATTCTCGGCATCCTTGGGTTCTTCCAATGGAGTACTATCCGTTACTATCGACATAATTTGTTTCTTAAGTGCTTTTTCCGCCAGAAAAATGTCAATATAATTATTATAGGATTTACTCATTTTCCTTCCATCTGTTCCGGGAACGAGCATAGTGTCTTTTGATATCATTGCTTCAGGAATAACAAATACTTCAGAATCGTATACTCTGTTAAAAGCTGAGGCTATATCCCTGCACATTTCAAGATGTTGCTTTTGATCTTTTCCTACGGGTACAAAATCCGCATCGTATAAAATTATATCCGCGGTCATAAGTACCGGGTATGTGAATAAGCCTGCATTGACATCATGGAGATTATTCGATTTATCTTTAAAAGAATGCGCATTGGCAAGCATGGGGTAGGGAGTAAAACAGGATAAAATCCATGTCAGCTCCGCAACTTCATGAATATCAGATTGTCTGTAAAATACATTTTTGTCTGTGTCAAAACCAAAGGCCAACCAGGAAGCAGCTACGGCATGAACATATTCTTCTCTTAGTCCGGCATCTTTTATAGTAGTTAATGAATGTAAATCCGCGATAAAAAAATAGGCGTCGTTATTCACCTCTTCTGCCATTTTAATACCCGGTTTTATTGCACCTAAAATATTTCCCAAATGGGGCCTTCCCGTACTTTGAATTCCTGTTAGGATTCTTGCCATTGATCTTTTTTTCCAGCAAAGCTATAAAATGAAAGTTTTGGATTTAATTTTTGTTAGTATTTAAATAAAAGAAAAGCTGTCTAACTTTGGGTCATGAATATTTCAAAAAGGATTTTTACTCTATTTATTTCAGTTTTAAGCTTTTTATCTCTTCAACTTGCTGCGCAGTCAGTACCAAAATTTGAATCGCTGATTTATAATTTTGGAAATGTAGAGGAAGACAAAGGAATGGTTAGCCATGAATTTGTATTTATTAACAAAGGCCCAAATATCCTTCAAATAGATACAGTTGAACCTGAATGTGGTTGCACTAGCTCTAAGTGGAGCAAAGACAGCATTGAAGTCGATGAATCGGGGACGGTTCTGGCCAACTTTAATCCCAAAGGTTTGTCGGGAAATTTTCAAAAAGAAATATTGGTAAAATTTAAAGGATTGAGTAACCCCAGTCGTTTGAGACTTATTGGAAATGTGGTACCCGGTATTAGTGATCCAAAAGCTTATTACAAAAAGAAAATAGGGGGCACCAGATTCAGGTCGAATTATTTTAATATAGGTCCGGTTCAAAGCGATAGCAGCGTAGAAAGAACTTTTGATGTTTATAATGATACCGACACTGTGCTGACTTTTCTCGACAAAATTAATCACCCTTCACATATCAAAGTGAGTATTGAACCCATGAAATTAAATCCAGGTCAGACCGGAAAAATCAGGGTATTATTTGACAGCAAAGCATTAAATAAGCTGGGTTTTACTTCGGATTTATTGACAATTGCAACAGATGAATTAAATCGAAATGCAATTAAGTATCTCAATATCTCGGCTAATGTGCTATACGCATTCCCGGAAATGACCGAATTAGAAAAAAAGAATGCAGCCAATATTAAATTCGAATCCTTACAACACGATTTTGGCAAATTGATCGAAGGAGAAATTGTAGAAAAAAAATTCAAATTCACTAATACAGGCAAGGACAATCTGGAAATTTTACAAACCTCTGCAAGTTGTGGATGTACTGCGGGCGTGGCAGATAAAGACCTGTATCAACCTGGGGAAAGCGGAGAAATAAAGGTCACTTTCAATTCAAGAAACAGAAATGGATTCCAAAACAAATTTATCACCGTGTACAGCAATTCACCTTTGAACCCTGTTGTACAATTAAAGATCACAGCACAGGTAGAAAAAAATGTACCTGAAGGGGAATAATTATTTAAATGCCTGAATTCCTGTTATTTCTTTGCCCAAAATAAGCAAATGGATATCATGAGTGCCTTCATAGGTTACTACCGATTCGAGGTTCATCATGTGTCTCATAATTGAATACTCACCGGTAATGCCCATTCCTCCTAGCATTTGTCTTGCTTCTCTGCCAATATTCAATGCAACTTCAACGGAATTTCTTTTGGCCATGGAAATTTGAGCCGTACTTGCTTTTCCTTCATTTTTCAATTGGCCAAGCCGATAATTCAGCAATTGAGCTTTAGTAATTTCTGTGAGCATTTCAGCTAATTTCTTTTGTTGCAATTGAAACGAAGCAATGGGTTTGTCAAATTGAATTCTCTCTATGGCATATCTTTTGGCTGTATCATAACAATCCATGGCTGCACCAATCGCTCCCCATGCAATTCCATATCGCGCGCTGTCCAAACATTGCATTGGCCCCTTCAATCCGGAAACGCCGGGCAATAAATTTTCCTTTGGTACTTTTACATTGTCAAAGACCAATTCACCTGTTGTACTAGCTCTAAGTGACCATTTGCCATGCGTTTCAGGTGTAGAGAATCCTTCCATTCCTCTTTCAACGATCAGACCGTGAATTCTGCCTTCTTCATTTTTAGCCCAAACAACTGCTATGTCAGCATAAGGGGAATTTGAAATCCACATTTTAGCACCGTTTAATAGATAGTGATCGCCCATGTCTTTAAAATTGGTGACCATTCCGCTTGGATTCGATCCATGATCCGGTTCTGTAAGTCCAAAACAACCTAAAAATTCGCCTGAAGCGAGCTTGGGGAGAAATTTTTTCTTTTGCTCTTCGGAGCCAAATGCATATATCGGATACATTACCAATGATCCCTGAACCGAAGCTGTAGATCGCATACCGGAATCGCCTCTTTCAATTTCCTGCATAATAAGACCATAAGAAATATAGTCGAGACCGCCACCGCCGTATTCTTCTGGAATGGTAGGACCAAATGCACCCACATCGCCAAACTTTGGAACTATGTCATGAGGGAAGATGGCCTTCTGGGCACAATCCTCAATAATTGGCATAATTTCTTTTTTAACGAAATCTCTTACCGAGCTGCGAATGAGCTTATGCTCCTCAGTTAATAAATCGTCAAGTTGGTAAAAATCAGGTGATTCAAATGGATCCTGATGATTTTCTTTTGCCTGTATCTGGACACCGTTTTTTGAAGGGATATACATAGGTTTGCTTTTTGTATTTTTGGAATTACAAAGTTAATGAAATGCGGCGAAGCAGCATGCGAAAGAATAAAAAACGATAAAATATCAAAGCCTTAACAAATTATTTTATTTCAATAATGAATTTTCTGCCAAAACATCTTGGGCTGATTGTTTTATTGTTTTTATCAGTGGAATCAACGGCGCAATTAAAAGAGGTTCGCGTAATGTTTGATTCCCTTGATCAGCAGGTAAAAGAAAAATATTTCGTCAGAGAGGATAATCCACTGATTCTAGATGGACCTTATACTTCATTTTATTTGAATGGGAATGTAAAATCCAAAGGACAGTATCAAAATAATTTACCGACAGGGAAATGGTATTATTATTTTGAAAATGCGAAACTTAAAATGGAATCTGAGATTTCTGAAAATGAAGGCGGCTATTGGAAATATTACTTTGAAAACGGAAATATCAGTCAGGAAGGCGTATTAAAAGATGGAAAGAAAACCGGCCTCTGGCAATTTTATTATGAATCCGGACAGCTAAAAAGCAAAGGCTATTACAAAGAGGATAAAAGAGAGGGAAACTGGAATATTTATTATGAAGACAACACACTCAAAGCCCAGGCAATTTATGAGGGTGACATCGCATGGTATAGAGAGTTTTATCCAAGCGGCGAACTTAAAATGGAAGGTAAAATTAGTTCGGGTAAAAGTGATAGCACCTGGACGCACTATTATAAAAACGGAAATCTAAAGGCAGTTGGTGAAGAAAAAAATGGCTTAAAAGAAGGAAAATGGGTGTATTATCATGAATCTGGTGAAAAAGAGAGCGAGGGAACTTATGAACATGGCCAGAAAAATGGTAAATGGAAATATTACTATTCCGATGGGGCTCTCAATGCTGAAGGAAAATTAATTGCTGATCAAAAAGAAGGTTATTGGAAATTATTTTACAATAGTGGAGCATCACTTGCCGAAGGTATTTACGATGATGGTAGCGGGAAATACACCGAATATTACGAAAGTGGAAAAGTCAAAGTAAAGGGTTTTGTTAAAGAAGGGGTAAATGACTCTTCGTGGACTTTCTTTTACGAGGATGGTTCAATAGAAGGTCAGTGCAATTATGAGCAAGGAGAAGGAGAATACACGGGTTTTTATAAAAATGGCAAGCCCAAAATGAAGGGGAAATTAAAAAATGGTGCTAAAACCGGTGTTTGGCAACTCTATGATGAAAAGGGTAAACTGGCCGGCTTATACAAAACCTATTATGACAAAGAAGAACCGGTCGTTGTTGAACCCAAAGATCCGGTAGTAAAAAAAGAACCAAAAAAAGAACCCGAGAGCAGCAAACCCTCCTATAATTTCAAACAACGAAGGAGGATCAGCTATTTTCAAGCACGGATCAATGAATATAGAAGTTTTATTTTAAGCTCAAATCCCCTACAAACACTCTTTGGGAGTTTTCCGGTGGCTTTGGAATATTATTATCAGGAGCGGTTGGGTTACGAATTGAAAGTGGCCTTAATCAGAAATCCATTTTATATCGCCAACAGGCAGGTTGCGACTGATGTGCCTTATGAGCGCGGTTTTTATATCGATTTACGCCAAAAGTTCTATTTTGAAAAAAATATTTATGGACTGCTTTATTTCGGCCATGAAATTCGATACACTCGAAGTACATATGGCGCCAATCTATCTGATCCTGTACTTAACCGTTTCTTTAAACCATCATTAAACGAAGATTTGGTTGAATACAGTATAGTATTTGGTGACAGAGTAATGGAAAGTCATGCCAATAAAGGATTTACTTTGGACGTTTGGGGCGGATTGGGAGTAGGATATCGAAGCATTTCCAGGAACTGGACAAATATTCCGGCTGTTTCAAATGCTTATAGAGATGTAAATCAAGATCCCATAAGTATTCCAATTCGAATTGGAATTACCGTGGGTTATGTTTTCAAATACAATCCATCACCATTGTACAATTAATTTATGGC
Organism: Hyphobacterium sp. CCMP332; assembly: GCA_014323545.1. NCBI lineage: Bacteria > Pseudomonadati > Pseudomonadota > Alphaproteobacteria > Maricaulales > Maricaulaceae > Hyphobacterium > Hyphobacterium sp. CCMP332. The sequence goes on along the minus strand of CP058647.1, from coordinate 740,927 downwards.
AGGAAAAACATTAGTATTAGGGGCATCACCAAATCCCAGGCGATATGCTTACTTAGCGGCTGAAGAGCTTTTAGCCAAAGGGCATGAAATCGTACTGGTTGGGAGAAGAAAAGGTAACATTGAAGGCGTAGAAATAGAAACTGACTTCCCGGTCTATAATGACATTGACACCATTACCCTCTACGTGGGAACATCAAATCAAAGCCAACTTTACGACTACATTTTTAAAATTAAACCCAAAAGAATAATTTTTAATCCGGGTACTGAAAACTCTGAATTGCGAAAACTGGCAACTGAAAAAGGCATAGAAACCGAATATGCTTGTACCTTGGTATTGCTGTCTCTTGATAGTTATTAAATATCAAAACGTTCAACAGCATCCAAAGTCTTTCTAATATGGATTTCGCTCAAGGCATCATTTAAAAACCAGGATTCGAATGCTGAGGGAGGTAAATAAATACCATTGTTCAGCATATGATGAAAGAAACGTTTAAAGGTTTCATTATTCCCTTTCGCAGCAGAATCGAAATCAAGCACATCTTCATTTGTGAAGTGTACAGATAGCATGGATCCCAGTTGATTAATTCTAAAATCGGCATTTTTGGTTTCAAGAATTTCTGAGATACCATTTTTTAGCATTAATGCTTTTGCATTGAGGCTTAAATAAATTTCAGGATTATCCAAAAGGAATTCTAAAGTTGCAATGCCCGAAGCCATAGCTACCGGATTTCCTGAAAGCGTACCGGCCTGGTAAACAGGGCCGTCCGGTGCAACATAATCCATTATCTCGGCCGAGCCACCGTATGCTCCAACAGGCATTCCACCACCGATTACTTTTCCATATGTCACGAGGTCGGCGGTAATTCCAAAAAGTTCCTGCACGCCGCCGGGTGCGAGTCTAAAGCCTGTCATCACTTCATCAAAAAT